>CAZRJS010000038.1:0-9937 GCA_964600565.1 Candidatus Woesearchaeota archaeon
ATAATTGACTGGTCTAAATAATTCACTATCCCATCATTATTTATATCTGGACAAATAAAAGCAGAAATAAAAGGCAGAAATAAAATTAATATTAAACCGAAAAATAAAATTTCTTTTTTCATAAACTGACTTAATAAAAACTCCTTTAAAAAGATTTTTATGATAATCCTAAAAAAATTATTCAAAAAAACTTTAGATATTTTATTTAGAACTAAAAATTTCTCATACAAAAAGTAACCTATACAAAAGTTCTACATAAAAAATCTAATCTTAAATTATCTTAATCTTAGCTAGAAGATTCGCAAAAAATATTTAATTTTTATAAAGATTAATTTTATTTTTAAAAATCAACTAATCAAAAGGATACACCATTAAAGATTTCTGCCCTGACCAATCTGAACAATCTAAACTATTACAAGCTTTTACTTTCCATTTAAATTCTCCAATCCCAGTATATTTTCCAGACCTGTTTGTAGAAGATACATTAACCTCGCCATGACCATAATCACTATCAACAGCAAAAACATAATAATCAACATATCCTTCATTTAAAAAACTCCAATTAAAATAAATTCTAATATACTCCCTGTCTAAACTATCAGATTCATTATGATAAAATATAGTATTATTAAGAGGTAAGATAAGAGAAATTAAATCATTACTAAGACTTTTTTCTTCTTCTAATTCATTAATCTCTTCTTCAGGTTCTTCACTATATCCTTCTTCTTCAAGTTCTTCAAATTCATTATTAACAACACACATATCATTCACACAAATTTCATCAGATCTAGAACATCCACAAAGTTCACAATTACTAATCAAGCTTCCATGTGAATAATAAAATGGTTTATTTGATAATAAACACTGCCCTTCTGAATAACCATGAGTTTCATTAATTAGTTCATATTTATAGTCAGGAGTTAATTCAAATCCACTATCTATTTCATGTTGTGATACAGGTAATCCTGGAAGAACATAATTAGGTTCATAAGTTTCTAAATTAGGGGGAGCAATATAATCTGGAGGAATATATCCAATAGCAATAGCCTGTTCTACTGTGGGTTGCACAGAATTTTGAAATTCTATTGCATTATTAATGAAAGTTTGGTTTAATGGTTCCATTAATTTATTTGTTCCAGGAGCAATTTTTTCCTCTCCCAATATTCTCTTTCCCCAACCATCAGAAGGTCCATATTCAGGTTGCCATTTAAGAGCCATCCAAGGAAAATTATTTTCTTTCATATATTGGGGCATTAATGAATAATCAGGCTCATGCCCATAAGTTGCATTATATCTTCTTTCTGTTTCTTCTCTTGGAAGTTGACTAAAAGGAGATTCAACTTTAATATTTCTTGCTGTAATTCTAGAATCATAATAACCTTCAAAAGAATTAGAAGGGACACCCGGTCTTTCAATCCCATTATACCATTCAGCAGGTGCACCAGGATTTCTCTGCCTCCATTGTTTAAAATGTTCTGAGTTATAATCGGGTTTATAATAAGCACCACCATAACCACTATGATGCCCCTCAATCTCCTCTTCTGGAAGACAAAGTACTCTAAAAAAAACAGGTTTAGCTTTACAATTTCCCAAACCTAAACACTCCGCTCTATCGCAAAAATTAAAAAGACCTTTACCACAATCAGAACATTTGGAATTGAAATCTACCGCAGAAACAAGAGACAAAGATAAAATTAATATTAAACTAAAAAACAAAATCTCTTTTTTCATATTCAATTTAGAAAAAACAAATTTAAAAAGGTTCTTATAATCTCACTCTTCAGGAATTAGCGCGAAAAAACTATATTTCTCTTTAGCTTTTTTAGCAAGTTCCTTAACATCCCCTAATTTAACATCCATAATATTTTTTTCATATTCATAAAATTCTTTAGCATCTCCATCTATCTCAGAGAAAAGTAAATTCATCATCTGAGTTTGAGAATCCTCCATTTCTAAATGATAATTCCCAATAATTTGCTTTTTTACTTGAGCTAATTCGAACTCGTCTAAATTTTCTGAAACTTTTTCAAACTCTTTCAAAATAAGTTCTTTAACTAAATCCATATTTTCCTTGGTAATCCCTGCATAAACAAAACTATAAGCAAAATCCTTGTTTATATCAGAGCCTCCATGAATAGAATAAGCTAAATTTCTTTTTTCTCTTATTTCACTAAATAACCTCGAAGACATTCCTCCAGCCATTAGAATGTTTAAAACTTCTGCAGCATAATGTTTTTTATCTCCGGATATTGGGACATGATATGCAAAAACCAAATTTGCCTGGTCAATTCCCTTTCTTTTTTCAATTTTAAAATCATTTTTTAAATTAAATTTTTGTGTGGGAACAATTCCTTTTTCATTATTGAAATTGTTTTCTACAAAATCAACAATTTCATTAAAATCCGCATCTCCGACAACACACAAAATCATATTATTTGGCTTATAAATTTGCTTAAATTTATTTATTATTTTTTCTTGAGTAATAGAATTCATAATTTCATAAGTCCCAATAGAATCAATAGCCATAGTACCATCATATAAACATTTCTGGACTTCATCAAAAACATGAACACGAGGAGTATCTCTTCTCATTTTTATCTCTTCAAAAATAACCTTCCTTTCCTTTTCAAACTCTTTTTCTTCAAAAACAGAATTTTTAATCATATCACTTAAAACATCTAAAGCTGTTTTCAAATAAATACTTGGTATCTTACACCAATAAGCTGTAGTTAATTCAGAAGTAAAACCATTTAAAACACCCCCATTTTTTTCAATCTCCTCAGCAATTTTTTTTGATGTTCTTGTTTTAGTTCCTTTATACAACATATGCTCAATAAAATGGGAAATTCCTTTTTCAGAAAGAGATTCATTTATCCCCCCATTTCTAACAGCAAAAGCAACACTTACAAGAGGAAGTTTTCTTTTTTCAAAAAGAATTGTCATCCCATTTCCCAAAATTTTCTTCTTAAAATTAAATTCCATTAAAAAATAAAAAAATAAACATTAAAAACCTTTTCATATCACTTTACAAAAAGCCAAAAATACAACAAAACCCCTATAACGATAATTCCTGCTATAAGAAGAACCCATCTAAACCAAATAGGCCCATTTTTTCTTTCATTTATATTTTCTCCAATCAAAGTTTTTTTATCAGGAAATTCAAGTGTATCTCTTTTTTGGAAAATCTGTTCTTTTTTTACCTCTTTTAATTTCTGTTCCATAATAAAATACAATCAAACAATTTTTATAAATTTATCTAAATTCAAACATAATATATTTCTCATTATTTAATTCAAAAATTTCAACAATTTTAAAATTTTTTTTAATAAAATCTATAATCCATTTTCTATTAACAAAAAATCTTTGTTTTTTAATTAAACTTTTTGTAGCAAAACTAATAATAACCCTATCTACTAAGGGGGTAAGTTCAAGTAATAATTTTTTAGAATAATCTTTTTCGAAAGCTTCTAAAGAATCAACTACTTTAAATAAAAAGATGATTTTCTCTCCTGTAGTTTTTTTAATAATTTTTTTTATTTTTTCTAATTCAAATAAACTAAGATGAACTGCTTTTGCTCTATTTTTAAAATTTTCTTTTTTAAAATATCTATTCATTAAATCAACTAACTGCCCCACAGATTCAATACCAACATAATCAATTTTTTTCTCAAAATATTTGTAACTAAAACCATTGGTTCCTGCCCCTAAATCAAAAACATTTATTTTTCTTTTGATTGAATACTTAGCTTTACTATTACCAAAAGAAAAGTTAGAGAAATTCTTTTTTGCAGAATTTGTCTTTATTTTTTCAGGTAAGTTATTAAGAATTTTTTCATAAAGTTTTTGATAAAAATCAAATCGTTCTTTTGTGGAAATATGTTTTTTCAAAATCCAATCTGAATCATAATCTCTGTCTTTTAATAATTTCCTACTAGTAAAAACAGTAAAAACTTTTCTTAATAAATCTCTTGTTAATTTAATCTTTTCAATATCTAAATATTCTGGTTTATTAAATTTTTCAAATGCCTTTTCAACATCTTTTTTAGGAAGTTGGGAAAATTCCTTTTTTAAGATTATTTTTTTAATTAAATCTGATTTATCCATCTTAAATCCACTAATCTTTTAAATTTCATAGTTTTTATAAATTAAAGATATTTATTAAACATATGCCAATAAACGCTCATCCAGATTATTTAGCTGCTGAATCTTCTTATCACAATGCAATTACAGAAGAAAAAAAACTTATTGCTCTTGAACAAATGATTTCAACAATGCCACAACATAAATCGGCTGAAAATCTTAGAAAAAATATACGGACAAGATATAAAAAATTAAAGCAAAAAATACAGAAAAACAAAAAATCAGGAAGTGCTAAAAAAGGAATAAAAAAACAAGATATGCAAACAGTAATAATTAGTTTTGCAAATAATGGGAAATCCTCTTTATTATCAAAATTAACAAATGCAAAACCAATAATAAATGAAGTGAAATTCTCCACAAAAACACCAGTAATAGGGATAATGAATTATGCTGGATTACAAATACAATTAATAGAAAATCCTTCAATAGAATCTGATTTTTATGATAAAAATTTAACAAATACAGCAGACACATTAATAATTTTAATAACAGATTTTAATCAATTAAAAAAAATTGAGGAATTAATTCAAAATGCAAAAGGAAAAAGGATAATTGTTTTCAATAAAATAGATTTCTTATCTCAAAAAGAAAAAAGAAAAATTTCAGCAAATTTACAAAGTAAAAAATATAACTCTGTTTTAATATCTTTAAAAACTTTAGAAGGAATTGAACAATTAAAAGAAAAACTTTCAAAAAGTTTTGAAAAAATTCGTGTTTATACAAAAGAAATAGGTAAAAACTTTAAACAAGCAAAAGAAAAACCAATAATTCTTAATCCGAAATCAACAGTTAAAACTGCTGCAGAAAAAATTTCAAAAGACTTTGCCAAAAAAATAATACAAACAAAAATATGGGGACCTTCAAGCAAATTTTCAGGACAAAAAGTTGGATTAAAGCACATATTAAAAGATTTAGACATAATTGAATTTAAAACAAAATAATTAACAAAAAATTTGAACGTATTGAATAAATCTCTAGATGACCAAGGAAAATAAAATTAATTTATTCTCACCACACTAAGAATTATTTCTATATCCCTTTTTTTATAAAATCAAACATAATTCAGAGGTTCATTTACGAAGTCTTTATCATAATACTGGTCCTTTAAAGAAAATTATAAAAATTCTAATCAGTTCAGAGGATAATATCATAACTATTAAGTAAAAAACCTATCTACCATTACAGATTTAACACACCTCTTATCAAGAGAATTGTTTAAATTTAAGGCTAAAAATTTTTTTTCTAAATTATAATTTTTAGATCTTCTACCTGAATCTCTTCCTCCCCCACCAGAATCTCTTCCACCCCCACCAGTATTAGGAGATTCCCACCCTCTCTGGCTATACTGGACTGAAACATGATTTGAATCAGAAGAAGAAGCATTATCCCCATCATAAGCTCTTAACCAAAATTCATAAACAAGATTATCAGAAAAAGGATATTCAAACATAACCTGACATTCATGACTATGGATTTTATCAGGATATAACCAAGAACAAAATTCATCATGATATATTTTTTCACTTGGCATTACACCAGAACCTGCATTATCCTTAAAAAAAATCCGATAATAATAATCCTTCCCATCTACGTCTTTATAAACCCAAGATAATGTAATTGAATCACTAGTAAAAGATTTTTTTGGGAATCCCAGATTTAAAAAAGAGGCTAATAATAATCCTCCTGTAATTTTTCCTGATTTTATTAAAAAATCTCTTCTTTCTTTGCTAAACTCCATTTAAAAACCTCTATAAAAACATATATAAATATTTCTCTTTTTCAAAAATATGAAGATTTCAAGTTATTTAATAATATTCTTATTATTTTTAATACTACCAGAAATAAGTGCAATACCTGACACCACAGTTACTTTTAATTCAGAAGCAACACAATATATCAATATCTCCATAGATTATTCAGAGATAAATGATTTTTCCTTTAATTTAACAGGACTTACTATTGACTCTTCTTATCCAAGCAATATTTCTATTGATATTGGGGATGATTCTAAGGAGGACTGGAATTATTTTTCATACCTCTCAGAAGAAAGTGCAGATATAAAAAATATTTTAACAGCCTGGTCAACAAATCCAAATTCAGCTGAAATTTACATTAGAAGCAATATGGCAAAAAACTCCTATGGAACAGGTCTAGCATACATAAAAAACAACCAGGTTCATAATTACTTTAATGAATTAAGTGGTAGCTTAAGTATAGCAAATACAGCAGAAACAATAAATAAGCAAATTATTTCGCTCACATCTCAAAGTAAAACAATCCATGTTTTTTTACCCTATTCCTCTCAACACTTATTTGCAGGTTTTTATGTTGCAGAAGGAGGTTCAACATATTATTGCAATACAGACCATGATTTTACCTCTAATGATATGTGCAATCTAAAATTATCAGAAGCATTAATCCCAGAACATCTTGCAAGACAAGCTAATCAAAATTTTTTCAATTTTACAGAGCCAGTTACAAATCATAGGATAACTCAGACTATTAATCAACACTTATCAGAATGTGCAAACTTTCCTTGCAATATAACAATAAAAATATCTTCTGCCACACCAGGAGAGATATTATTCTCTGATTTCAAAATTATAAGTAAAGAACAGCCTGCAACAATAGAGATAACTGATGATTCATCAGATAATTATAAAGTAACTGTTTCAAATACAACCCCAATCACAGAAGTAAAATATTTTTATGGAAAAATGCCAAAAGTATATCTTATTCCTTTTATTGGAAAAGATGATACAACCTCACTAACAAATAATCAAAAAATAAGATTAAATAATTTAAATACAAATATCAAATCTGCCTGGGATGACTTAACAGATAATAAACACCCCCTAAATTTTACTTTTTATTTAATTCCCCTTAAAACAAACTACCTCACTTCAGAAAATAATTTCCTGTCTTATTTAACAAATTCAAAATCATATATTTTAGACAATTTTGATATTTCCACACCCTCAATAATTGTAATTATTGACATACATGACTACTTTCCATCTCAAGACCCTTACAACACAAGAAATAAAGAAAATCAAGATGGAATAATAAGTGAGATATATTTAAATGGGTTTTCTGATACAAATAGCAAAACAGAATTATATGGTTACAATGATGAAATTTTAAAGAACATTTTATTGCATGAACTTGCACATAGTTTTATTTTTAATCCCTCAAAAAATAAATTATTTCATAGTGACCATCCTGCAAGTTTCACTAATCTTCAAGATTTTTCTACTTATTCTGCAGAAGAATCTATTACCAGTTCAGAAGGCTATTATGAAATTTATTCAATATTAAATCAAATAAGACCATATATAACAAATGAAGAAATAAACAATATAAAACCAACCCTCTCTGAATTAGAAAAAATGTTCTTAGGCACATTAAACCCTTATGCTGAAGGAGAACATACTTTTTATTCTGGAACAATAACAAAAATAAACAATAAATATCAAGCAAATTCTATGACCACAATCCCAGGAGAAAATGCAAGTAATTTATATTCATACTCAGAAGATAAACAATGGTGGGATATAACAAATACCTCAACTGCAGAAATAACTTTTTCAAATCCTTTATTTATACCAAAACAAAATCAAGATAATCAAGCTTTATGGGTATATGTTAATGACATTGGTCATTTAGAAAATTTTAAAGTGTCAAATTTAAATGCAAATTCAATACAAAAAACCATTGATGAAAAAACCTGCATAAATTTTTTAACAAACACCTCTTGGTCTTCTTGGGAAAATATTTCTTGTTTATCAAATAATAAAATAAATCAATCAAGAACATTAATTCAATATGATTTAAATAATTGTGGAATAATTTCAAATAAAAGTTTTTATGAATACAGACAAATAATCAGCTGTGATTACTCAAGCAGTTCTTCAAGTAGTGGGGGAGGCAATGGAAAAGAAGGAATAACTATAATCCCTAAAACACCTAAAACCACACACAAAAAACTTGATTTAAAGGAAATTATAAGCAAAATAAAAAAATTACCATTAAAACTAATTGGGGGAAAATCTAAAACAAAAAAAGAAATGCTTTTTTCTTTAATTGTTAGCAGTATTATAACAATTCTTCTTATCTTTATAATTATGTTAGTTATAAAATATAGAAAAATCCAAAAAAATAAAGGAAGGAAAGAAAAACTACAACCAAAAAATTTAAACTAACAAAAATCCTATATAACCATAAAATCCTAAACAAAATGATTCAACAAAAAAAAATTTTCATGCTTATTTTAATAATAATTTTAATTGGAAATGTCTCTGCATATCTAAAAAATAACTTTTTTCTAGTTGGAACTGTTTCTATAGTAAAAGATAAAATAATAACTGCAGAAAAAATAAACCAGGAATTTTCAGTATCTGAAATAACTTCACAAAATTCTAAGAATTCAATTCAGTTTAATACAATTTCTTTAAATAATTATGAAAAAAATAATTGTCAAGAAAATTTCTGCTATCAAGAAAATCCAAAAGATTTGAATAATTGTGGAGCAATTTCTGAGGGAGATTATTCTTACAAAATAGATGAAACAAAAGGGTTTATTTATATAACTTATTCAAAACCTTTAAAGGCAAATAACAAATCATTATGGCAGGTAAAATGGGGATATGATTCTTCCTCAAAAAAACCTTATTACCTCAGATATCAGATACCTTTAACTTGCTGGAATCAAAAAAAATTGCAATTTAAAATTTATAGTGGAGATCCATCTAATTATGAAATAGGAGGTTATTGCTTTAATGGTTCTCATTGGCAGAATATATTTTTTGAATCTTACAAAAGCATAAGTGAGAAAATAATTAAGGCTTCACCCCTCTTAGCTTTAGATGGGGATTATTCAACAGGGGTTGCCCAGGGTTACTATAAAAATGAACAAAAATGGTTTAAAGCAATTTCTCCAGAACATAAAAATTCTATTTATGAGGAGGGAATGAGGTGGTATTATCCAAATTCTAATGAAAAAATAGAATATGAACAACTTAATTATCAAAACAAAACAAATGACTTAAAAGAATTAATTTACCTGACAAATAATGAGAAGGCTAAACCAACTGAAAAATCAAAACACCCCCAGATATTTTTATTAATATCCTTTATAGTTTTCCTACTAATTTTTCTTACCTTCTTACTTTTAAGAAAATCCCATAAAATTTCAAAAAGAAAAAAAGAATATTTTAAAAAAGATTAGGTTATCTTGTAACTTGAAAACCCTCAACTTGTTTTAAAAGTTCTCTGGCTTTTTTATTACTTTTAAAATAATTTCTAATAGGTTCTAAAAATTCATTAAGATATTTTGCTGAAGCTTTTTTTAAATCAAGAGGGTGAACCTGCTTTTTCTTAAATGCTAATTCTAATTCAGAATAATTTTTAAAAGAAATTTCTCCACCAAATTTCTCACTTCTCTCGATAACAAATTTTTCAATTTTCTCAAAAATAATATACTCGCAATATTCTAAAACAGGATTATCTTTAATCTGGCCTTCAGGACAATATGCTTTTTTGAATTTATCCTTAATTTCTTCTTTTGTATCAGTCATAAAAATAGCTGAAGCAGGATTAGATTTTGACATTTTTTGCTCAATTGATTTTTGAACCCCTTCATTTTTTGATTTTGGGGGAATGAGACTCATTAACATATGATGACTAATAATAATTGGCTTCCAATATCCTATTTTTTCTCCAATCTCTCTTGCAAGAATATTAACTTTCCTTTGATCTCCCCCTAACTGAGTTATTTTAGCTCCTAAATGAAAAATAT
>CAZRJS010000039.1:0-3460 GCA_964600565.1 Candidatus Woesearchaeota archaeon
CCAACAATTAAACAATTCTTTACAAGTAAGAATTTTTTACAAGTCGAAAAATCATAATAGAAGTAAATAAGTAATTAACTAACCTCTTTATTAACTAGAAGGATTATAAAAGAACATGGTAGTGTTACAGTTAGTAGTGACGAAAATTAAGTTAAAGTCCACAAACACTGTTTCACTACCATAACATACATGTATACAAAGGGAGAAATTAGATATGTCGGATAATAGAGGAGATTTTATAGCACCGCCCTGGTGGTCAACAGTATCAGGTAATGGTGATTATACAAAATATAGAACAGGTACATCTACTACTTATACTAGTCCAGACGATATTATTGGTAGAAGAGACGCGACTAAATATAAGCCAGTTACTAGTGATCCAGCTACAACTGTTTCAGGTGCTGGGGACTTACTTACTTCTTAGGGATAAATAATGACAAATGACACTATAGATACAAATAAACTTACAGCCGACTTACAGAAGAAATATCCTAACGCTGGGATTGAAGCTATAGATATAGATGAGTCCGCAGGTAAGTCAACTTTTATGCTTAAGCCCAATAAACAGAATTTAGCATTTCTAGATAAACCTGGAATGGCTATTAAACCACATGTTTATTCTGAGTCTGCATCTACTATTAATAGAGACTTCATGTCTCGACAAACGCTTGATCTAGCAGTTAGTAAAAGTGCGTACGACGAGGACCCTAAGGCTCTATTTAAGAAGGCTGACAAGCTTTACTATACTGATCCCTTACTAGGTTCAACTACCAATATTTTGGCATCATTGGCTATGAAAGGATTTGAGAATGATATTGATGATCCAAATATAAAACAGTTTTTCGACACATGGACATTTGATGTAAATTTTGATGAGTTATTAGAATGGATATTTTTAGATTTCTTTAAAATAGGACAGGTTACTACTTATAAGGTATTAGCTAAATATGAACCAAGGGTTTCTTACCTATCTCCAGTACCTGGACAAAAAACAAAAACATCAAAAACACCAAAATCAAAAGCGGCGGAAGAGGAAAGGCTATTTAAACTGCATGCCAAATTTGAAAATATAAAAGAGGAAGAAGTTAAAGCTATTGTTGCACAAGCAAAAGAAGCAGGAGTAAATCAAGCTGATTTGGCTAAATTTGAAAAAGCGGCCAAGAAGAATATATGGTCAAAAGGACATTTACCTGTAGCATATACAGTATTAAATCCACAGTTAGTCACTATTGAAGGAAATTTACTATTTGATAATGTAGCAATTAAATTAACACCTCCACAAGAATTAGGCCAATTACTTAAGAAACCTACGTCTGAATTAACAGAAGAAGAAAAAGAATTAATTAAATCATTACCAAAAGAAATCAAAGCAGCAGCAGAAAAAGGTGGGGATTTTCAATTAGATTCAAGATTAGTAGGCTCAGTTACTTATAGAAAACAACCTTACGAGCGTTATGCTAGACCAAGGGCTACTAGAGTATTTGATACAATTAATTACAAACAACAGTTAAAGAATGCAGATATAAGTACATTGGATGGAATTTCTAATTATATATTAAAAATAACCATAGGTAATGATGAGTTCCCTGTTACTAAACAGTCGGAATTGGAGACCGTTGCTAAGTTGTTCGATACTCCATCTAAAAGCTTTGACGTCTGCTGGAACCATACATTATCTATAGAGAAAATTGTTTCTCCAGAAATAGAGGCTATTTTAGGGCAGGACAAGTATGCACAAGTTAATGAGGATATGACTGGAGGTTTAGCTGTATCAAGGGCTATTGTAGATGGTACTGGGGATATTAACACGGCTGAGGTGAGTTTGTTAACAAAGGGTATAATGGAAGAAATTAATTATGCTAGAAGGCAAATTTCAAAGTGGATATACAAAGAGTATAGACAAGTTGCAGAAGCAATGGGATTCGATCGCTTTCCTAAAATTCGCTGGGACGAATCAGTTTTACGTGAAGAAATTTTATATATGGCAACATTGAGTTCTCTCGTTGACAGAAGAATGTTAAGTTACAACACAGCACTCGAAGCTCTTGGATTTGATTATGACAATGAACTTGAAAATATGCAGACAGAGCTACCATTAGTGGAGAAGGGAATTTTGGGCATCATAGGTAGCCCGTTTCAAAAAGCGGCTGATGGCCCAGGAATTCAACCTAAACAAAAATCACCTACTGGCACACCTAGTAAGGGTAGACCTGCTGGAGAAACAAAAACAAAGAAAAAAACTAACACTAATCCTTCTAAACAGCCAGGTTCTAAACCTACAAAGAAGGCAGCTTCTCTAGAGGATGTAAAGGATATGACAGATGTACAGTATATGTCATTTTTATCAGGCGCAAAAGAAATTCTTGATACTGAAGGATTTGTGGCTTTTATGTCACAAGCAGAGGATGTAAGACATGCCTAAGAAATTAACTATTAATTATATAAAAGATGTGTTTGAAAAAGAAGGATGTACTTTATTAGAAAATAATTATATTGGAAATAGACAGAGGTTAAGGATTAGATTACTTAATGGAGAAAAGTATTATACTACATGGTTGTCTTGGCAACAGGGAAAACGTCCTTGGAGAAATCCAAATAATTCACGTCCTACTATAGAAGAGATAAGAAAATCTTTTGAAGATAAAGGATATACTTTATTAAGTAATGAGTATATAAATTGTAAAACTAAGTTAGATTTTATTTGTGATAGAGGACATAAACATAGTATTGGATGGTTTTCTTGGAAAGAGGGATATGTTTGCAGATTTTGTGCAATGGAGGATAGAAGAAATAAGCCCAAATATAAAGTATGTAATAGTGATAGTAGTATTAAATTAAATGGTATTATATATAAAGTAACAAATAAAGTTAATAATAAGATCTATATAGGACAGACTATCTATTCATTATATAAAAGAAAAATTAAACATATAAGTTTAGCTAATAGTTTAAATATAAAAACACATTTCCATAAAGCAATAAATAAATATGGAAAAGACAACTTTATATGGCAAACACTGTGTAATTGTAAAACCAAATGCGAGCTTGATGAAAAAGAAATATATTATATAAAACATTATAATACGTATAAAGATGGGTATAACATGACTTTAGGTGGTGAAGGCACTATAGGTAGAGTGTGTAAGGAATCAACTAAAATAAAGATATCAAAAGCTTGTGTAGGAAGAAAGATATCAGAAGAGACTAAGAAAAAAATATCAGACGCAACTTGTGGAGTCAAAAAATCTAAAGAACATAAGGCAAATGCAGCATTATCAAAAAGTAAGTACTGGAAAGTAACTTATCCTGGTGGTACTGTTGAAATAATAAGAAACTTAAGTGCTTTTTGTAGAAAGAATAATATAAGTGATCGTGGTATGTGGATGGTTTCAAAAGGACAAAGAGCCCATCATAAGGGGTTTAAATGTAAAAAATTAGCTAATACAGGAGCAATAAATGG
>CAZRJS010000039.1:3560-6098 GCA_964600565.1 Candidatus Woesearchaeota archaeon
AGGAGCAATAAATGGATAAAAATAAATTTTATTTAACAGCCAGTATAAACATAGTAGATGAGACTGAAGATCTAAAAAAAGAAGTAGCTTCAGTTATTAATCTTCCAGAAGGGAGTGAGAAACAACCAGATTTAAGTTACTTCAGTGCCATATTTGTTTCAAGTGGTGAGAATTTAAATCACGCTTATTTTCTTGGCTCAGAGTTAGTAGCAGCAAAAGACACAATAGTAAGTAAGGCAATGGATTTGGAGCACAATGAAACAGAGATTATAGGACATATATATTCGAGCGCCTTTACTGATGCTTCTGGTGAAGGACTAAGTACAATAGAGCTGGCTTCTACTGAAACTGCTACTTTAGATACTAAAGATATGCATATACAAATAGGCTCAGTAATTTATAAAAATAGATTTCCAGAACTTTCCAAAGAGATAGCAGATAATGATTGGGCTGTTTCAATGGAATGTTATTTCACAGATTATGATATCAAGGTAGGAGATATGATTATACCTAAAGAAGCAGCTACTGCTTTGGGAATAGAAATAGCTGATGAAGAAACTTATGGAAAAAAAGCAAAAGTAATTAAAGATGGTAAAGAAGTAGCAGAAGGTACTGTAGCTAGAGTATTAAGAGGGATTTGTTTCTCTGGGTGCGGTATAGTTAAGAACCCTGCTAATCCCCCATCTATCATACTAGAGACAGCTACAGACACTACTAAAGATGATACAATTATATTTAATTTAGATTTAATTGAAACTGCTTCTGAAGAGAAAAAAATCACACAAGTAACTGAAAGTATTAATGTAACCTCTAAAGAGATAGAACCACAAAAAAAAGAAGAGTCGGATTTAGAGAATAACGACACAGTAGGAATATGTGTAAGTTATAAAAGACGTCTTGAAGATAAGGATGGTACTTTATTGAATGAGAACTGGTGTACAGAGTTTTCACAAAGTTGTACTGCAACGTTTCTCGGAGATGCCTCTGACCAAGGTTGTCTCAGAAATAAGGTAATGAAAACTGCAGCTTCATGCGTTGAAAAGCTTTTCAAAAGTAAACATTTAGAAGATACTACGGTGGCTTCTTTAGAACGTTTACAATCTGCTTTAGGTAAGGCAGGGGAAGTAATATAATTATTAAAATAAGGAGGAATATCTTATGCCAGATTTAGGACAAGCACAAACAGGGCATGGAGTAAAGGCATTAAGAAGTACGCCAAAGCAATTAAAACTTACTGCTTCAGATAAAACGGCAGCTATGTTCAAATGTATGGGTAATAATCATTATGTACCTATGCTATGGGCAGGAACGGCTACTGTGGCTTCTGGTACTACTGCTGTGGTACTTGCTAGCGGAGTAAAGTTTTATGATATGGACTTGGCTACTTATGCTACTGTAATTGCAACAGCGAAGTCTGATCCAGGTGATGATTTTTGGGTAGCTCATGATACTGGAGCTAACACTATTACACTTACTATTGGAACTACTGCTGCTGATGCGATTGATTTTAATGTTCAATACATGTTGGGCCCAGGAATTGATATAAGCACACTTAGTACAAGGGGTACTGGTGCACCTGCACAAAGTTATCCTTGATAACAATTTAAAAATTAATTAAGTTAACGGTAAAGGATTTTAATTTGAATTAACCGGGTTGGTAACCTAAGAATAAGAATAAAAATAATAAAATAACACGATTTTACTTATATAAGGAGGAAAACCTTACTATGGAAGATGCATTAAAGAAAGATATTGAAAATATGGTTAAAAACATCTTTTCTGAGAAAGAGGAAGCTAGTCAAATGCAGAAAACACAAGAGGCTCTTAATGAGTCCGCAGAGGCAATTGAAAAGCTTACTCAGAATTTAGAGGTGGCACAGACTGAAATGTCGGAAGCCAAGGAAGCTGTAAAAGAAGAATTGGCGGATAAAGACTCTAAGATTTCCGAACTTACTACTGAGTTAGAGGCAGCTCAGGTGAAGTTAGGAGAAACAGAGGCAAGTTTAACTGTCGCTGAAGAGTCTCTAGACAATATGAAAAAAGACCAACTGGCAGAAGCTAGGATGGTTAAGCTACAAGAAGCTAAAGTAGCTATGAAAGATAATTTGGTAGCTCAAACAGCTAAAGTAAGAGAATTTTCAGATGAAGAGTTTGCTACCTATAAAGCTGATCGAATTGAACTCCGTGATGCTGTAAAGAAAGAGTTAGAGGCTGCAGCACTTGCTGCTGCTGAAACAAATACTGAAGGTGAGGAAGGGACTGTTTCTATTGAGGAAGAGGCTTCTACTGAAGAAGGCACCTCTACTGAAGAAGGTGTAACTACTCCCCCTGCAGAAGTAGCTCCTGGCCAGGCAATGGCAGCTGCTATGAATTTTGAAAATAAACCATCAGATGACATGGTTGGTAGATATGAAGCAATGGGTAAAGCCATGGCTGCTAGTTTGTCACCAAAAAAATCTGATAATTAATAAGGAGGACGAAAAGGTATGTTTATTCCTAGACATTCAGTTGTAGAAAACCAGTTTTGTAGCTATGCGG
>CAZRJS010000039.1:6198-9626 GCA_964600565.1 Candidatus Woesearchaeota archaeon
AAATGCCAGGCTAATATGGACAATGTTACACTTTATCCAGTAAGGATAAAATTACTGATTTAATAAAGAAATCTTTGGATTAATGTGAATTTTAACACATCCAAAACTAATAAATATTAGGAGGAAATGTATAATGGAAAGAAAGGAAATGATGGAGCTTTTTAAAGCAACTTCAGAGATTAATACTCCTGAGGGTATGGCAGCTTACCGTGCGTTCGCTGCAGCTTTAACTACTCCAATTTTACAAAAAATTGAGTTGGACTCTATAATGAGAACACTCTTTACTGTGGAAAGACTAGGTCCAGGAGCTCAAGCCGTTTATCCAATAGCAGAAGATTTCGAGATTCCGGTTTGGGTTTTGCCCGGTTTAGGTTACGTAGCACAGAATTTTATTGAGGGTATTGGGGAAGAGGTTAAGCAAGAATTATCAATATAAATAGGCCTCTTAATTTTGTTATATGCTGGAACTTCCTAAAGCCTTTTTTACTATTATCGTAAAAATAAAAAGGATAAATAATATGGATAATCACGCAGGGAACTTTAATATTAAAGATTTAAAATGGTTAGGTGGAATGATAGATTCAGATGGTTGTATCGGTATAAGTAGTAGTAAAAGGAAACATGGTAATGTAGTTTACACACCTAGTATTATAATTACAAATAGTAGTACTATAATTCTAGATAAATGCCATGAAGTATTATTGAATAACAATATAAATCATCACATAAAACCTAATCAATCATGTAAAAACATAGTAGTATCAAGACCTACTGTAATAGTTAAATTTTTTGATTTAATGAAATATAATATTTTAACTAAAATGAGTGAATTCAAACTTATCAATAAGTACTGTTTATGTAGAATTCACAATGTAAAACAATATGGATGTAATTGGAAGGCCAAATATACTGAAGAGGAACTTACTATAGTGGAACAACTAAAACAATTAAATAAAAAACATTACGGAGAGTGCATAGAGTATGGAATATCAGAGACGCATCCAAATATCGAGGCAGTGTCTTTATTTTCTTTAGATTGGTTGGCCGGATTTATAGATGGAGACGGTTGTTTAACTATAAATAAGATGAGAAGACCTAATGGTAATTTTCAATATCAACCACTGGTTAGTATAGTAACTGGGTCCCCTTTATCTAAGACTATTATTTCTACATATTTAGACAGATACAATGTTGATTATTATTTAAGAAAAAAATTGCCAGGTGTAAAACATAAATCAAATTGTATATGTAAAACGTTTGAATTCAGTATAAGAAATATAGCATCTTGTATTAAATTATTAAATATTACAGTAAATAAAATGAATGGTAAAAAAAATAGAGGTTTAAAACTTAAAGAATTTTGTGAAAGTAGGTTAATAAACAAAAATAAACCCTATTCTATTTATGAAAAGTCTTTACATGATTATATAAAAAAAGATATTAGAGACACCTCAACGACTAAAAACAAAACACCTTATGGTGAAGATATAGTCTGAACATCCACGGAGACGTGGAGAGGGAAGGTCAGTGGTAATCAGACCACTTAAAGAAGAACCACCCCCGCCTAACAGGTAAAGCTGAGGTCTTTATAAGTAACAGAATGCTATGTACCAACCTTTACAATAGATGCTGCTGCCGATTGGAAGATTACTTATGCAAGAGATTCGAGAATCGATATAGCGTCGAGAGCCGCTAATCGTGCCGCGAAAGATCTAGCAAATTATGAGGAAGAGTGTGGTTGGCGTGTAATTATGCCAGCAGCTACATCTGCTTTCTCAGGTAAAGGGCTGTTAGGGTCTAGACCCGCACCTATTTATGAAATTAACCCTGCTGCGCAGGGTGCTGGCTATCTATCTAAAGAACTTATTAATAAGATGGTAGTTGGTTTTAAGAGAACCGGAAGAGTTCTTACAGATCTGTATATGGCACCTGAAGATGCTGCCGATATCCGTAAACCATTTGCGGCCCTAATTAGTAATAATTAGGTGTATAAAAACAAAGTGAATTGCTGGAAAGCTAAGTTCTATATAGAATAAGCCAATCAGCAGCTAAGCATAGAAAGGAATTTAAAAGCTATGAAAGTTCAGAGAACAAAAAAAGGTGATTTAATTGTAAAAAATAAATATGATTTTAATTGTGCTGTTATAGGTACATTATTAGGAGATGGCAGTTTAAATAGATTTAGATTAAAAAATGGCCCTGATAATAAGACAAAAAAAGGTCCATTATGGAATAGAACAGAGTTAAGAATATTCCATAAAGAAGGATTTAAAGAATATTTAGACTGGAAGATAACACTTATGAGAGCTTATATAGAAAATGTAAGTATATATGAAAAAACAAAAGAAATGAATGGTAAAGTGTTTAAGGGTTTTGATGCTCATATTAAACACAGAAAAAACTTCCATTATATGTATAGAAATTTCTATGTAGGTGGCAAACCTTCAACTAATAATAGAATAAGTGGTGCTAAAAAAGTGGTAAAACAAAAGATACTGAATAGATTAAGTCCACTTTCAATAGCAATATGGTATATGGATGACGGTTCGTTGTACGAATACCGTAGAGGTGATAAGGTTTACAGGACTATATCATTGCATACCGACTGCTTTACTTTTAACGAATGTAAGCTAATAAAAGAATATTTTGAAAATAAATACAATATACACTTCAATGTAAATCATAATGGAATGACTGATAAGTCTAAAGATTATGGCTATAAACTAAGATGTAATAGAAAAAAAGATATAGAACTATTTATAGACATTGTTAAAGAGTTTGTTGAAGATGTAAAATGTATGCATTATAAATTACCTAATAGCGCTTTGCATCCTACATTATAGGATGGTGATATGTTCCGATACCAGATTGAAAGATTTGGAACAAGCAGAAATGACTTGGATATTAAACATAGATTGGAATGGACTGATACAGATATTGATCCAATTACTCGTAGAGAAATTTTCCAGACGTCCGGTATGGGCAGTCTTTGGAATGTGTCTCTTCATGAGATTCAACATTTAGGAGCTACTGGCATGTTTAACATTAACGGTGCCACCTCTGCATATGGTAAATTTGTAGCCGCAGGTAATGTCTATAATGGATATACCTTGGATAACCCAAATATTACCTCTGCTGATGGTACTATCGGTACTCTCGGTGAAACTCAGATTATGGGATTTGACTTGAGCGTGAATGATTCTCTTGTTATGCCTATTCGTAAAGAGTATGAGGCTCATGATGATCCAACACTGCTACGTGTTCAGAAACAAGGGTTTTTTGGATGGGCTGAACTCGGATTTGCGTGCTTGGATAGTAGAATGCTTGGAATGGGTATTATAGACAGAAGTCTTTAATAACACCTTATGTAGTTTTTATTAACTATGTACTGTATTTATATACTTAGAGCAAGTACTTTATGAATTAAT
>CAZRJS010000040.1:0-3211 GCA_964600565.1 Candidatus Woesearchaeota archaeon
TTTGTCAACTAGAAACTTTCTGTTTTAATAACTTTACTACCTGAATTAGTGTTAGCAATCTTTCCCTCAATTAGATCTGCATACACCTTATCAAATAGTTTTACCCATTGTTTTCCAACATTACCCTGCCAATTTAAACTTTCATGAACCCATTTATAAGCCTTATCTACTTTCTCTTTAGCTTCTTCAGGGTTATTATAAATATGCACCATCTTCTTAGCCATGTCTTCTACATCTACTAGAGGTCTAATAACCTCATTATCATTAGCTAATACGGTAGTTAAAGCAATACTAGTGCCACTATCACACAAGTACCCTCTATCCTCAGTAATATTTTCAGTTATTGCTGTGTTATTAGGCATAAGCACAGGAGTTTTAGCAGCCATAGCTTCCACCCAACTTAATCCATAGCCTTCACCGAGTGTAGTACTAACCACCAAATCAGCGGCATTGTAAATCATATTGACAACCTCTCTTGGATACCCTTGATTTGGTCCAAAGTTTTCTGGAAAAATAACATCCTCTGCTAAATTAAACCCATATGATTTACATACTTCTGGTAAATTCCAGCCCTGATCTTTAGGGGCCATGTGTAAATAAAGTACTGACTCAGGTACTGACTCTCTAAACTTCTTAAATGCAGCAATGGTTCTTGGTATATCCTTCCTATGCTGATTTCTGTTTAAATTTGTAATAATAAATTTATCTGAGTGTTTTCCAAAGTACTGTTTTCTAAAAGCTTTGATTTCACCCAAAGGTAATGGTTTGAAATCATTTACATTAGCACCATGAGGGATGATGTGCAAGTCCTTACAATCAGGCAGAGCTACCTTAGCTGCGTCTGCCCCGAACTGTGAATATGCTACTACCTCATCAGCATTATTAACATTAGCAATCCACTGTGTCTTAGGCACCCCATCAATTGGAAAGTAACAAATAGATTTAAATACCTTACCATCAGTCCTTAGCTTTGTAAATAATGCAGGCATAAAATCTAGTATAAATGTATCCTGTAACAGAAATAGTATATCATACTTCATCTGTGGGATCATACTTGCCACTTTTTTTCTCCCATAAGGATCTCTGTCCCCATTAATCCCAGTAGGCCATATTCTGTACGGAAAACTATGTGGATCGCCCCAGAAATTGATACCCAAAATATCAATTTCATATCTACCAGTTTTGTATAAAGCCTCACATATATTTCTTGTAACTGTTCCAAAGCCAGTAGCACATGTGGGCGAATCCGCATATACAAGAACTTTAATTTTTTTGGTACTAAGCTGTCTACTCAACTTGTTTTTTGATTTTGCCATAATTTAATTTTTCCTTTTATTAATAATTATAATTGTATCTTTGTCTCAATATCGCCTGATACCAAGATTTATGCCAAGCTCTATCAAAATTTGCACGTTTATTACACGAATTGCATACAGTTATTAAATTACTAGGATGACAATTCTTTTTATTATAATCTACATGATGTATTGCTAAAACTTTATCTGTTCCATAGCAATAGGGGTTTAAACATCTATTACCATCTCGATCACGTAAATCCTGTTTATATTCTTTATCCTTCCATGCGTCACAATAAGGTTCTAATGAAATCCCTCCTTTCCATGAAGGGTTTCCAGAACCAGATATCTTAATGGCATAACAAGTAGGGCACCTGTAGCCACCATTATACCAATCTGAAAAAGTTATACTATGCTCGTGTTCAAATTTACATCTATAGTATAATTTCTGTTTTTGATTAATGTAGTTATCTGACAATAAAGTATAACCTTCTTTATTAAATTGTTCTTTAACAAAGGTTAAACTGAATTTTACATTTTTAGCGCAAATAGCACATCTATTTCCTTGCTTCCAGTTACTCCAACTTATACTATGTTTATGCCCTTTAGGACAAATATAATCTAGTTTTTGTCTATTATTTATATACTCTTTACTAAGGAGGGTGTACCCTTCAGATTCAAAAGAGGTTTTTACAAACTCATATGTTGGTTTAGTTTGACCAGCACAGGTAGGGCATCTTTTACCTTGTTGCCAACTATTCCAATTCATACTGTGTTTATGGCCTTTAGGGCAGATATAATCCAACTTAGTTTTACTATTAACATACGTTTTATTAAGTAGAGTATAATCCTCCTTTTCAAAACTACTTTTTATAGATTGAAACGTTAGTTTTTCCATAGCTTTACTTAGTTTTCTTGACTTTCTTTTTGGTTACTTTTTTCTTCACAGGTTTTGGTTCTTTAATTTTTTTAACTGCCAGAAATGGAGAAGTATAATTGGTTGTAGCATTCTTCTCAATCTCTTTCTTTAGTTTAGGATGTTTAGAACAATAAGAATCCACTGCTTTTTTATTTAATGACACCATAGTAGCAAATTCCTCAGGAGGAATAAGCTTATGTAATCCTTTAGCATCATAGTTGGTTCTGGCACTTTGTCTTATATACATATGATTGTCGCCACCCTTTAAATCAGTGCCAGCTTCTTTAATTTTCTCCATTAAAATCATAGCTAAATCACGTTTTCTCATATCAAGTATCTTAGCTACGCCTTTAACCCTTTCATGCTCTTCGATCAAAGCTTCATCTGTCATTTTAGACATTGGTAAAAAATCATATTTAGTTTGAGAGGCTGCTTTCTGATACTCTGGACAATAGTCTTTAAAATCACACCAAGGACAAAATACATTCAATGACGCATAAGCCCCTTTCTCTGTAATACCTGACATTTCTTCATGAATAACTGTTAAATAGTTATTAAATTCTTCACGTTGAAAAGGGGTTCTATAAGTATAAACTGGCTCAGATTTCAACAGGTCTAAACAAAGTATTACTCTAGGATACTGAGGATACAATATACCAGCTACAAGATCATATAAAGAAAGTTGTAAGTCCTCTCTTAGTTGTTCATAAGTAGGAGCTGTTTTAGATGTTTTATAATCCACCACTATTATGGTCTCAGGATCAAGTTCTACTACCTTATCCATTGCGCCAATTAAAGGTATGCCTTGTGAAGTAGATATATCTTTAGTGTCTTTACCAAAGCCAAACTTTTCCTCAAGACTTACGATCTTAGTACCCAACGCAAAATTATCTAATCTATTTTTTACCAGCACCTTCCCTTGAGCATGAACTTCCATCTCCTCAATACCTTCTCTAACAGAGATCTTATCATAGTATTCAAAAATCTCTTTATAAGC
>CAZRJS010000040.1:3311-8928 GCA_964600565.1 Candidatus Woesearchaeota archaeon
GCCATCTTACTTTTAAATTTATCTACTAAATCAATTACCTCCTCATATCTAACATAGCTTAATGGTTCTTGGGAATCTTCTACAACTATAATTCGTTCAACTG
This sequence comes from Candidatus Woesearchaeota archaeon, assembly GCA_964600565.1. Lineage (GTDB taxonomy): Archaea > Nanobdellota > Nanobdellia > Pacearchaeales > GW2011-AR1 > CAZRJS01. The sequence goes on from CAZRJS010000040.1 coordinate 3,415, forward strand.
ACACCGTACTTTCCTCTCCCAAGTTTAATTTATTAATTAAGTAATCTATGTATTTATACATATGCTTTTTAGCTTCTTCATCTAAATCAACCCCGTATTTATCTGCAAGACTTACAAGTAAATCTAATAGTTCAGTTTTTAACGTTTCAGCCCTAGCATGGGTAGCAAGGTCACGGCCTGAATTTATATCCATATTCTTTCTCCTCTCTAATTATCTTAATTTTTAATACTTCATCGCAGTAACACCACAACTGTGCTATACTATCAGTTATATCATTCCACTCTTTAAATTTAAGCATCTTTTCATTAAAGTCAAGTAAATCTATAATTAAAATAAATAATTTTTCTTTCTTCCTAACTTTAAAGAATGCTTTCGGAGTAGTATTACTCATAATATAAGGGGACTTATTACTATACTCATAAACTACTTGTTCAGCTACTCCACCAAATTTAGCCAATAATTTTGTAACCTTAGGGTTTGCACCCATAAAAGTATCTTCTAATACAATGTAATTTGGTTTGTACTTCTTTAGAATTTTAATTAGCTCTTCTCTAAAAAAATACAATTTCTTAGCTACACATAACTTATTACCTGGCCTAATAGTACCAAACCTTAAAGAGTTCTTACACCCAGTAATAAAAGACCATCCAGTAGACGTAGAAGATACATCCAGACTTAAAATTCTATAATTTTCTAATAACATTAAGATCATCCTCAGAAAAATTATCCATGTTGGGCCATTTCATCTGTACTTTAATCAAAATGTCGCCAGCTGGAGCCCCATTTATACCATTAGCCCCTTGTCCAGCTAATCTTAGTACTGAACCATCTCTTGTATTACCCTGAATTTTAACCTTAATTTCTTTGTCCTTAACAAACAAAGTACCTTTACCATTACACTCAGTGCATTTATCTAACGCACGTTCCCCTTTCCCATTACAAGCATGGCAAGTTATAGAGTTCATGGTCATCATTGTTCCTACTCTTTGCTGTTGAATTATTACACCTTGTCCCTTACAAACGTCGCAAGTTTCAAATTTAGTAGCTCCGCGAGCATTACAAAAAGGACATGGGTTATCATAAGACACATTAAATACCTCTTCTCCACCTAGTAATAACTTAGATAAGGGCACGTCTATTACAAGTTTTAAATCTCTTCCCCGCCTTGGTGCATTTGGTTGAGGCCGCCTATCAAAACCAAATGGGCTACCTGCACCAAATGGACTTCCGTCACCAAATGGATTAAAAGAGTTATTACCTCTAAAGGGGCTCGGATTATCATACTCCTGCCTCTTCTGGTCATCACTAAGTACCCCATATGCCTCAGATATCTCTTTAAACTTTTCCCCAGCATCCTTGTCATCAGGGTTTTTATCTGGATGGTATTTTAAGGCTAATTTTCGATAGATTTTTTTTATCTCATCTTTAGGTGTATTCTTCTCTACCCCCAATATTTCATAATAATTTTTACTCACAGTTGTCCACCTTCCAAGTACACTCACATTTTGTACAAGCATACTCATTTTCCGCTACTTCATAAGCAGGTGCGCCACACATGATGCATTTATGTATTGTGTCCAATAACCCTTCATTATTTTCTTCCTTAATTACATCCATTATAGTTCTCCTTATTTTATTGCTTTAAAAATTGTTAGTACGCTTCCAACAATTACCACACTGTCTGTATCAAATATTAGGGAGTGCAACGTAAATAACTGATTTGGCTCTAAAGTAGGATATTTATTACACGCCAATAGTATTTTAGTAATTGACGGTAAATATAAGGTATTACTTTCTTCAGCTAACAAATTAAATTCCCCATCCTCTTCTTTAAATATTTTAGGAGCGAGTTCAGCGTAATTTCCAGCCCTTGGAATTGTAATCTCAATGTCTTTTACTGATGAGAACTCTACATTAGTCAATGGTAGTAAGGACATTGTGGGCAATCCTATGTATTTTTCATTCTCCATCTTCTACTCCTTCTGTAATTACCACAAAATTATCAACAATTACCTCAGTCCAATATTTTTTTTCTGGACCACTACAGTGCCTGCATTTACCATCATAGGAACTTTCTTCAATATGCCCATGAATTTTTATAACTTCTGTAGTGTCTGTATCCCTTAGTGCTTTAGCTAAATCAGCCCAAGCAGCTATCTTTATATACTGATATTTATTATTAGAAGTAGGGATAGCTAAACTACTTTTAAATAGACCAGTATTAAATTGTCCCACCTCTTTATATGAGCCTCTTGAAATTTTTCCTATTAATTTTACAAAATTTTCACCTTCCATGTTATTTCTCCTCTATATAATTATTCAAATAATAAAATATTTGTTCATCTGTTAAATCAGCGGGATCAAGTCCTTTACCTTTACTATCTATTTCTGTAATTACTTCCGCATAAATAGGTAATTTACCCTTTAATAAATTAATTGAGTGTTCAAGTGCCAACACTCCAGCAGTGTCCCCATCGTAAAATAATACTACTCCTTTATGTGCATATGTATACAGTAAATTAGCCTGACCCATTGTGAGCCCTGACCCCATACAAGCCACTACATTTTTAATACCTAACTCGTATAACTTCCAAACACTTTTAAATCCCTCTACTATGATCATAGGGGTATTTTCAGCTATATCTTTTACCCTATGCATATTATATAAAACAGTGTCTTTGCTGAAGCCTGATGTTAATTTATACTTTCTATCCATGTCATCAGTATTACGTCTTATATCTCTAAGACTATAAGCAACTAGTACCCCTTTATCATCATGAATAGGTATTATATCTCTTACTGTACCTTCTTTATCTGTGTAACCTCCTGCTATTTCAAAATAATCCAAAGCCTCTGATGAAAACCCATCTTCTATAAACAAGGAAGATCTAAAAGGTTTATAGTACTTAAGTCTAGTAGCATCAACTATAGATGGCCTGTCGGCATTACCATAGCTATTGTTTCTGACAAACTCCTGTTGCTCCCTCTTACGTTTAAACGTATTTAATTGAAGTCTACTAACAGTTTTGCTACCTGTCAACTCTTCTAGAAATTCTAAAGCCTCCATAAAACCACATTTATTAACCGCCATAACAAGGCCAAACATGTCATTACCAACCTCACTTTGGCATTTATGGGTGAAACAGCACCAAGTCTTTAAGTCTTTATTTACTCTAAAAGCAGTAGTATTATCTCCACCATGTATTATACAAGCAGCTCTAAATTCTTTAGGCGTTTCATTAGTTAATTTAAATCCTAAAGTCTCTGCCAAATATACAGGGTCTATTAACTGTTTCACTGTGTCTATACGTAGTCTGAAATCCTCCTCATTTCTTTTAGGCAAGCTCATCCTCCACCTCTCTAGTATAAATCTCGTCGTCTAACTCATCATTATTAGTTTCATCATCACCTTGACGCATAAAGTACTGATCTGCAGGGTTAACCTCTCTAATAGTAAGACGATTCTTAAAGAACCAATAACCTATACCCTCACTACCTGTACTACCCCCTCTACGAGTATCTTTTATATGAAGTTTGTATGACCCACCTTCTGGCCCACACTTTTCTTTTTCTTCATCAGTACGGGGTGCCCAAATAGTTATGATGTCCCCAAATCTAGCAATCCTATCACTATCTGCTATGTCATTCTGCCTATTTAACTGTACAGCACTTAATACTGGTAGATCTAATATACCAGCTAAATCCTTTAGCTTAGTAGTAATATCACCTAATAATTGATACTCTTTACGATTACCATCATTAGTAGATAGATCAGGTTCTTTAAGATAATCAAAAATAATCAATCCTATATCTTCTTTTAATTTGTATTTCTTACACAAAGATACTACTTTATCTACACTATACCCAGGCATATATTTATGAAATACTTTACCTTTGGTTATAACTTTTCCAGCCCATTCAAGCCTCCTCATCTGTTCATCTGAATATCCACCATGTTTAATTTCACGTTCTTTAACTCCAGACATTATAGAAAGTGCTCTAGTTTGCCACTCTGAGTATGTTAACTCTGTGTCAATATAGAGAGTGGGTACTCCTGATTTAAAGGCATTAAACAAAGCCACATTAGTTAAAAAAGCACTCTTACCCATCTTCTTTCTAGCTGCCACAACCATCAAGGTGCCAGGGATTAGACCATCTATCTGCCTATCTAGAATAGGATATCCTGTTGACAACCCAGTCATAAGTATCTTTTTATTCCTACGCTCCTCTAAAAATTCTGTTAGTCCATCACCAAGTTTAATAGGGTCCTCATTAAGCAAAGAAATAGATGACATATCTAACATATTGGCTTCAACTTTACTTATTAGATCCGCTCCACTTACCCCTGACTGGGCGTTCTCTTCAATGGTATTAAGGTGTTGGGTTAATGCTACATGGGTTTGGAATTTAGTGCTAGCCTCCAGAACATTATTTACATATACTTTAAAATTATCATGGGAAGCCTGAATATTTGCAATGGATTGGATATACCCCACTCCACCTAATAAATCCACCATACCGTTACTCTGTGCCTGATTAATGACCATTGACATATCTATAGTAGTAACACCATCACTTATAAAACCACTGAACATAGCGTACAATAACTGGTGCTCTGGAGAAAGGAAATCACACTCCGTAAGTTTAGATGTCAAATCATAAAAATAATCTACACTTTTAAAACAATATGATAGCACTGTCCGCTCATCACCCGGTTTATAAAACAAATCTCGTTGATGTGTGGCTAACATTAACCTCTCCTCTCTGCTCTTATAGCAAATATTTCTTTTTCTCTACGAGTTAATTCTCTCTTAAAAGTAGCTATATACTCACTAACTGCTTTATCTATACCATCTATACGTATAACCTCATCCATTAGGCTACTTATCTCATCCTCTAATATAGATAACTCTTGATTAGAGTTCTTAATAAAATCAATAGCGGCGGTCTTAGTTTTGTACTTCTTTATTACCTCGGCATCCATTGCTACGGCTATAGAAGAATCTAGTAACTTCTTTTTCTTAGCTATAATAGCCTTAGTTTGATTTAATTCGGATCTAAAAAATATTAAGTATTGAGCTAAACAAATAGAATACTGACTTACTGTCAATTCATCTAGAGAGCCTAATGTTATAGGGTTAAACTTCCAAACTTCCTCTAAAAAATCATGATTTATCTTTATCTTATTAAAAGACATTACACCGTTATCCATAATTAACCCCTATGATATTTTATCATCCCCTTCTATTCGTTCAGCCAAAGACCTAAGGTCATGCATACCAGTACAATACTGCTCATATTCTATAATTTGATTAGTAATAGGATTAACTACAGGACAAATATGAGATTCCATTGGTACTGGTTGCCCATTAGCATCAATGTCAGATTGCTGACATAGTTTACTAAAGTTACAGTATTTATAGTCACCTGTCAATGTCCCATCTCTAAGACAACAGAAATCTTTACAGTCTTTATTGTACTTAGTAGAATCAGAAGTAATTAATGTATTAACA
>CAZRJS010000041.1:0-4481 GCA_964600565.1 Candidatus Woesearchaeota archaeon
TCTTCAGATTCTTTATCTTCAGATTCTTCAATTTTTTCTTCGTCTTCTGACATTATAAACCCTCCATTTAGATAATTCTAAACTCTTTCATTGACTTTTAAAGGTTTATATCCTCTAAATAATGAAAACATAAATAGGAAAAACTTTTAAAGACATAAATTATGAAAGGAACTTCTTAATAATTTCAATAACCTTTTTCCCATCAACAACTTCTTTTAATTCTGGATTTTTCATAATCAAACCCATATAAGCTTTTTCCGAAAGTCCAGGTTTTTCTTTAATAAGCCTCATAATTATTTCTTCAAGTTCATTAATATTTTTTTTATCAAATTTAACTGCTTTTCTAAAATCCACACCCTGAACAACTCTTTCCAACACCAATTTAATTTGTGTTTCTAGAAGATCTCTTTTATCAACTTTATCTAAAATATATCCCAAAACATCTTCAGAAAGCATTTTGTTAACCTTATCTAACTCAAGATTTTTATGTTTTGCAATTTCTTTAGGATAAACTAAAAGAATATTTGCAACTATCTTGGTATTATCATAAATATCTAATAAAAACTTAAATTCCTCAACTTTTTTCTGTTTAAATAAAAGCCTAATCATTTCCTGGTTAAGTCCTTTTTTTATTAACTCTTCTTCAACATCTTTTAATAATCTAGGAAGCTCTTTTTTTGCAATATTAATTAAATTTCTTGAAATTTTAAGAATTGGTAAATCTGTTTCAGGATACATTCTTGCTGAACCAGGAATAGGCCTAAGGAATTCACTCTCCCCATTATCTAAAACATTTCTTACCTCGCTTTTAACCTGTTCTTTTTTATTAATAAGATTTAATTGTCTCTTAACTTCTTTTTCAATTGCTATCTCAATAATTCGTATATTTTGAAAACCTTTTAGTTCTGTTCTAGCACCTTTTTTAATAGAAACATTTACATCTTGCCTTATTGTTCCAATTCCTCTTTTAACTTTACAACTTCTTAATATATCACCCAGATTCAAGGCAACTTCTTTAGCTTGTTCAGGAGTTTTAATATCTGGTGCAGTAGCTATTTCAATTAGAGGTATACCTAATCTATCTAAACGATAAAGAGTATTATCTTTCCTTTTTTCAATTATACGAGCAGCATCTTCTTCCACACAAATACTTTCTATCCTAACTTTTCCTTTAGAAGTATTAATATATCCATCTTTAGCAATTATAACAGTTCTTTGAAAACCACTAGTATTACTCCCATCAATCACAGTTTTTCTCATAATCTGAGTTAAAGGGATAATTTTAGCATTAAGGAAAGAAACAATCTGGAGAGCTATTTTTAAAGCTTCTTGATTAATTTCGTGAGGGGGTTCTTCATCAAGTTCAACAAGACACACACTATCATACCCCTGATAAATAAATTCTTTATCTAATGAAGTTTGGTACTTAGCAGCAATATCTATTTTTCCAGACTCTCCTGCAACAGCATGAAGTTTTCTTCTAATTTCATAATCAGGCTCATCTTTTCTTAATATGCTTTTGCAATTACAAAAAAGTTTTCTTGTATCAAGTTGTTGATGTATCTCTAATCCACACTTCAATCCTAATTCACCATAATCAATCTTTTCTAACATAAAACATAAAGAATAAAAGGATTAATAAAAGTTATCTAAAAATCACTTAATACCTTGTATTTTATCTTAGGATATTTTTCCAAAAAAACGGTTACATCCTTAAGGATATCTTCAGGAAAATCAACTAGATAAACAAGAGATTTTCTCTTAAAATTAATTGATCTCTTTAATTTTTTTTCAATTTCATTTGAAGTTAAATCTCCCCAGTTTTCTCTTTTAGAAATATCCCATCTATCACTGCTTTTATTTAAACAATAATTTTCTAAAGAAGGATTATAAGATAGATAAATTTCTAACATTTTAAATTAAATTCTACTAATGAATTATTTATTTTTTTTTCCTTTAAAAAAGAAAGTTTTTTTTTCTCAAAATCATATCTAAAACCAGAAACATCTGGCTTTCTCCCATCAACAACAATAGCATACCTAGAAAAATTATCATTATTTGGCCTTAAATAAAAACCTGCTTTATCATCATAAGCCATAATTATTTCTAAAAAAGTATCTTTGTCTATAAGTTGCTTTCCATGATCACTGCAAATCTCAAAAGCGATTTTTTTACCATTATAAAATAATTTATTTTTAGAAGAATCTCCTCTTTCATAAACAAGATCATTTTTTGTAGCAAAATCAGAATTCTCTACATCAGTTTCCTTTCTAAAGCTAAATAAATAATTACCTTCTTTAAAAATAGGGGCTGAATGAGCTATTTTTTCAAAGTCTAAATAAAGAGGCAAAGTTCCTGGAGCAATAAGAGTTTTTGAAGTTCTACTTAATTCCTTTAATCTTTTAACAGCTTCATCTACCTTATTAAATTGAATATGCCCTTTAGAATCTAAAAAATACAAACTATAATCTGGACCCACAACAATATCTGGGGAGTAGGATAAAGCATCAGATACCTTTGTAAGATAATCATTCAAAGTATGTTTTTTTTCAAAAATTTTCTGCTTAATTCCAATAACTTTCATATTATTTTTCATCCTTCAAACTACTTAAATCTTTCTATTTTGTACCCCTACGAAGTTACAACAACATAAAGAAAAAATTTATAACCTTAATTCAATAAATATTATATGGATAAAAAAGAGAAAGAAAATTATAAAAAGTTTAAAATTAAAAAAAATAGTTCTCAAAACAAAAAATTTTCACATCCAATTTTTAAATCAACAAAAACAATTGGACAAAAAGCCTCTGATGATTTGGCAAAATGGGGGGGAAGTTGGATATTTATAATTTTATTTATATTATTCTTAGTAGTATGGGTATTTATCAATGGATATTGGCTAATTCAGTATAATAAAAATGAACCATGGGACCCTTACCCATTTATATTACTTAATTTATTTCTCTCTTGTCTTGCAGCAATACAAGCCCCTATTATTTTAATGAGTCAGAATAGGCAAACACAAAGAGATAGATTAAAAGCAGAATATGATTATAGGATAAATAAAAAAGCTGAAAGAGAAATTCGTGATATAAAAAAAATTTTATTCAAACACTATCAAAAAGATTCTAAAAAATAACCTAAAAAAATAATAAACCCTCCTAATAATTATTCTTCAAGTCTATTATTAAGCTCTCCTGCTACATTAGTCAACATTAATTTTCTAATTTCTCTTTTACTCTGAGTTTTAGCCAAAACCCATCCTAATTTAATCAAAGCTGTTTCAGAAAGCATATCTTCAAGGTAAATAATTCCTGTTTCTAATAATTTTCTACCATTAGAATAAACTAGAGGATTTAATCTCCCATAAATTGTCTGGGCAGTAGCACAAATAATTAGTCCTTTTTCTTGAACTTCTTTAAGTTTCTTTATCCAACTATTTTTTGCTTGAGCTGCAGGAACATGTCCAAGTCCTGCCATTTCTAAAATAATTCCTTTATATTTCTGCTTTAAATAATAATCTAAAATTCCAGGATTCTGTCCAGGATAAATTTTAACCAAAGCAACTTTATCTTCAAATTTTGTATCTGCTCTAATATTAATTTTTTTTCTTGGATTATATTCAGAAAGAATTTCTATTTTATCTGGAAAAATTTTTGCAAAAGCCTTTTTATTTATTGCTTTAAAAGCATCTCTCCTAGAACTATGCATCTTTCTAACTTTATTGCCTGGCATTGCATAACAAAAGTCATCATTACTTGAAGCATGTCCAACTAACATAACTTCAGCAATATCAGAAATAGCAGCAAGAGCAGAACATTTCAAATTTAAATTTGCATCACTTGAAGCCCTATCAATACTTCTCTGACTATATGTTAAAACAACTGGCTTACTAAGATTCCCAAGAAAAAAACTTAGGGCAGCAGAAGTATAATGCAAAAAATCAGTTCCATGAGTGATAATAATCCCTTTAATATTCCCATCATTTAATAATCCCTCAGTAATTTTTGCAATTTTTTGCCAGTCTTTATAATCCATATCCTCAGAAGCTTTCATAAAAGGAATTTCAACTTTAGCAACATTAACTTTAGAAAATAAATCTGGATAAAATCTAAATAAATCTTCAGGATTTTCTAATGGAGTTACTCCCCCTGTTTTTGAATCAAGTTTACTGGCAATAGTCCCCCCAGTAATAATCATAGCAATATTTGGCTTTTCTTTATCTTTTTTTAAAACAATTTTTTCTTGTTTATCAGAACCTTTTTCAATTAATTCAATATTAAAAATATCTTTTTTATTAAAACCAATATTATACCCAGAATCTAATTTTAATAAAATAATACCCTTTTCAGATTTTGGGGCTTCAAGGAAAATTCCTTCATATTCATCCTTAGATAAAAAAATCCTTACTTTATCTCCTGGTTTAATTTCAGATTTCATACAAAAAAGAAGAAAAAAGGAATTAAAAAACTGTTGGTTAA
>CAZRJS010000041.1:4581-8857 GCA_964600565.1 Candidatus Woesearchaeota archaeon
ATTTCAGATTTCATACAAAAAAGAAGAAAAAAGGAATTAAAAAACTGTTGGTTAAGTTCTTAAAATATATTTACTCCCTATCCCGTAGTAACAAATAGAAAGGTTTATAAATTAAGGATTATTTGAATTTTTATGAAAAAGAAATTAATAAATTATGCACTTCCCATAGCAATTAGTTTAGCAATAGCTGGATGTGATTTTTTTCCTGATAATGTTCTTCCAAACAAAAACAAAGAAAAAAGAACAATTAAACTTGAAGAAATCATTCCTAAAAATTCATTAAATATCTTAGACAATTATGGAAAAACTGAAGACATGACTATAGAAGAAAATGATACTTATCTAAAATATGCAAGAAATTTGCAAGAGAAATATGACTCTTTAAAAAAAGTAAAAGTAGAGGGAATTTATAGATATCTTAAATATGAATTAAATAATGGAAAAAATTTAATTACAGAAAAAAGAGTAAAATTACCAGTATATAATTAGGAATAATAAATTTGAAAAAATGGCAAAAAAAAATAGAATAACATATCGAATAATAACTCACAATGACGAACATGGAAGAATGACTAAACTTCCCACATATATTATATCAAAAAAACCTGAACAAATAATAAGTGATGACCAATCTTACATTTATACCCGTGAAACACTTCAAAGAGGAAATAAGATAATTGGATTAGGAAAATTAATCAAATAACAAAAATAAAATTCTATTAAAAATATACAGGCTGAGAGGTATTCAAAACAATACAGATTATTTTAATTCAAAACTCTTAAAAACATATAATCCCCTAAAAGAAAAATGGTGAATGCTTCAATTCTTATAACGGTAATATTGCTTATAGTTTTATCTGGTTTATTCTCAGGCTTAACTCTTGGATTACTTGGATTAAATAAAACAGAACTAGAGAGAAAGATAAAACTCGGAAATAAAAAAGCTGCAAAAGTATATCAAGTAAGAAAAAAAGGCAATTTACTTCTTTGCACTTTATTATTAGGAAATGTTGCAGTAAATTCTGCCTTATCAATTTTTCTCGGAACCATTGCTTCAGGAATATACGCAGGAATAATTGCAACCGGGCTTATTGTTATATTCGGAGAAATTATCCCTCAAGCAAGCATTTCAAGATATGCTCTTGAAGTAGGTTATAAAACAGTTTGGTTAGTTAAATTTTTCATGATTATTTTATTCCCTGTTTGTTGGCCAATTGCAAAAATTCTTGATAAAATGTTAGGAGATGAAATGCCTACAATTTGGTCAAGACATGAACTAGAAGAAATAATAAAACTCCACAAAAATTCTCCCCATTCCAGTATAGATGCTAATGAAGAAAAAATAGTGCTAGGAGCACTTTCTTTTTCAGAAAAAACCGCAGAGGACATCTTAACTCCAAAAAGAGTAGTTTTCGCACTTGAAGAAAATACTATCCTTAACAGGAAAAAAATAGAAGAGATTAAAAAATCAGGATTCACAAGAATTCCAGTGTATAAAAAAGAGAAAGATAATATTATTGGAATTCTTTATTCAAAAGATTTAATTGGATTAAAAAATGAAAAAAAGAAAGTAAAAAATATATGTAAGAAAAAAAATCTTCTGACAATTTCTGCTAAAAAAAAGCTAGACTCTCTTCTCAATCAATTTATCAAGAGGAGATTACACATAGCATCTGTATTTAATAGGTATCATGAATTTATTGGAATTATTACATTAGAAGACATCATAGAAGAAATTCTTAAAACTGAAATTATTGATGAAAATGACAAAGTCATAAATTTTCAAAAAGCAGCAAGGAGAAAGATTTAACCTAAAAATAAAATTACGTTGAAAGTATACAGGCTGAGAGGGATTCGAACCCCCATCAACAGGGCCGAAACCTGTTATTCTGTCCATTGAACTATCAGCCTAAAATTATTAAAAGACTAATGTTTTTATAGTTTAAGGTTTAGATTTTTTAAAAAAAATTTAATAAACATTAAAAAGTAAGATATATAAGAAATGCTAAAATGCCTTTAAAAAGACACCACAAAATAATGATTGGAAGTTTAAGTAGCTTCCTTATAGTTTTATTAATTGTAAACAGTATCTTTATTTATATTTTATTTGGCAAACTTCAATATGATTATAATAAATTAGATATTACTTTACAAAATTCAAGAACAGATTTTCAGGTTAAATTCAATGAAATAACAGCTAATATTATTGAAAATAAAAAAGACATAATCAATATAGATTCAGAAATCGGCTCTATAGGAAAAGACTTTAGCCAGTTGGATAAAGAATTCTCTAAATTAAAAGCGTCAACAAGTGCAGATTTTTCTGGAATAGTTGAAGATGTTGTCAAATCAATTGTCACAATAAAAACTAATCTAAATCAAGGAACAGGATTTTTAATAGATGAAAAAGGCTATGTTATAACAAATCACCATATAATGGAAAATGCTGTATCAGCAGGAATTTATACTTATGAAGGGGAATCACATCAAGTAAAATTAATAGGAGAAGATAAAACAATGGATTTAATACTACTTAAAATAGAAGGAAATTTTGAGAAACTGGATTTTATAGATAAATCTGAAGATGTTTCAGTTGGAGAAAAAGTAATTGCTATAGGAAATCCTCTAGGCCTTCAATTTTCTGTTTCAGAAGGAATTGTTTCTGCAATTCATAGAAAGGGCCCTAATAATATAGAAGCTTATATACAAACAGATGCTGCATTAAATCCAGGAAATTCAGGAGGACCATTAATTAATAAAGAAGGAAATGTAATTGGGATAAACAATTTTAAAATAAGCTCAGGGGAAAGTCTTGGATTTGCTTTAGAATCAGATAATATTAAAGAAACAATAAACAATATAGCTAGAGAAAAATTAAATATAACTTTAATTTAAGCATTAATTCTTAGCAATTTTCCAAAGCAGATTAAAATAACTTTTATAACTTCTTGACACTTCACTCCCTTTAATTAAAATTGCTAAAGGCACTTTACCCCAAATAGTAATTGCCACTTTATTTCCATATACAACTGCTGGAGCAGGATTATCGAACTCTTCTGGAAGAAATTTGATTTTAATGAGTTTATAATTTTTCAAATCTTTATTTCCCCTAAATTTCTCACTTAACAACAATCTAACTCTAATTTTTAATTTTACTCTTTTTTTATGCCATAACTCACTATAAAACATTAAAGATTCCTTGAAATTCCCCCCACCTCCAAAAACCAATATTTCCTCTTTTTGTTTCAGCTGATCTTCAAAAATTGTTTTCATTCCATTCTTCTCTTTGTAAATAGTTGCTTCCTGCAATTCATTTTTTAACAGCTTTCTCTCATTTAATTCAGGAAGAATTTTCCTAAAATTTTTTTCTCTCAAATCAAGATTCTCTTTCTCCTCTTCAATTATATCAAGAAATTTCTCAAGATTATCAGCTTCAAAATACTTAGTATTTGATTTAATCACAAAACTAACCAAGCCCTTACCTATTAATTTATTCAACAACTCATATATTGTCTTGCTATAAAATCCCAACTCACTTCTCAAAATCCCAGAAGTTGTAGAGCCTAATTCAAGTAGTTTCAAATATAACTCTGTCTCTTTCTCACTCAATCCAAATTCTTTCATAATTTTTATTAATTCCATTATAACCTACTTAATAGGTAGCAATAATTTAAATACTTTTTGGTTATCTTTTTAAAGTGATTAAAATGGGAATGAAACACTTTATTAAGGAAGATAAAACCTTAGAAAGATTAGCCGCATTAGGAGCTGAAAAGAATAAAACCTCAAAAGAAGTGGAAATAGAAAAAACAAAAGAACTCAAAAACAAGCTTGAGGAAGTTACAAATAAAGGATTGAAAGACGCTGTAAGACTATTGCAAGAAAGCATAACTTTTGGAGCAGCAGCATTTGGGATGCACCCAACTTATGAGAAAATGTGTAAATACGGTGAAGCAGAAGCATATTTTAGAAAAACTTTTGAGGTTGCACCAAGATTCACTCTTCATTATCTAGAAAAAACTAAGTTTAAATCCCCCTTTGAAAAAGCTTTAACATTAACAAAAATTTTAGGACACTCTAAAAATAAATCTGACCGTTGTATTGCTTTCAAAACAATAAGAAAATATTTTGATAAAATTGATATAAGTAAGATTAAACATCAAGAGAGGGATATTTATCTGCTAAAAATAGGTTGTTTTAAGGATATAAAAAACCCAGAAATTAAAGAATTACGTGGTTATTTAAATCAGAAATTTAAGAAAAGATAAAATGCCAA
>CAZRJS010000042.1:0-3705 GCA_964600565.1 Candidatus Woesearchaeota archaeon
ATGCTTTAAATATTAATATAATTAATATGAGTAAAAAAGATATAAGTAAATCAAAAATTGATAAATGAATTGAAAAAGAATTAATATTAAGAGAGTTAGCTTGTAGAAAATTAGATGAGTTTACAACTTATACAAAAGAAGATTATGAAATGATAGCAACTCAATGATGAGAGTTGATCCATAAACAAATAATAGATAAATTAGAATGAGTTGCAAATTGAAAAATTAAAAGATTAATGATATTTATAAGACCTAGAGTTTGAAAATCAGAGTTAGCTTCTTTAAGATTTCCTAGTTGGTATTTATGAAAAAATCCAAATAAAAGAGTTATTGTAAGCTCTTATTGATCGGAATTAGCAACAGACTTTTGAAGAAAATGAAGAGAAATTGTGAAGAGTACTGAATTTAAAAATATATTCCCAGAATTTGAATTATCAAAAGCAAAAGCAGAATGATGACATCGGGAAACAAATAAATGATGATGATTATATACTGTTTGAGTAGGGGGTTCATTAACTTGAAAATGATTTGATATTTGAATAATAGATGATCCAGTAAAAGATAGAATGGAGGCAGAAAGTCCAACTACACAACAAAGAATTATTGATTGGTATACTTCTACCTTTTACACAAGAAGACAAGACCAAAACTCAGCTATTGTAATAATGATGACTAGATGGAATGTTAATGACTTAGCTTGATATTTATTAGAAGAAGAAAAGAATTGATGAGATAAATGGGACACTCTTGTAATCCCAGCAATAGACGAACAATGAAATGAAATAATTTGGCCAGGTAAATGGGATACATGATACACTAAAGATGAAAAGAAAAATGTAAGTCCTAAAGATTGGGCTGCGTTATATCAACAAGATCCTATAGCATCAACAAGTAATATGTTTAGATTAGAAAATTTAAGGACTTATTTGCAGTCAGATTTTGAAAGGGCTGATTGAATATTAAAAAAAGAAGATTTAAAATGTATTATTTATGTAGATCCTGCGTTTAGTTCTTCAAAAAATTCAGATGATGCAGTTGTTTTATGAATATGAAAGCATAAATTAACTTGAAATTATTATCAATTAGATTGATATGCAGACACTTCTGCTCCGAGTTTTACATTTAGAGCAATAATTTCTATGTATGATAAACTTAAAATAGATTGATATAAAATAAGTTGAATTTATATTGAAGATGTTAAACTTAATAGAGACCAAAGTAAATTTATTGAAGATTTTAAAAGCTTTTTAAAAGAAAATGATAGATATATTATAGTAAACTGAGATAAACCTAAATGAAAAAAAGAGGATAGAATAAAATTCATACTTGAACCTAAAACAGCAGTAAATGCAATATTTATTAGAAGAGATATGCCAGATAAATTTTTCATACAAAGATTAGAAAGACAATTAGTAGACTTCCCTAATTGAAAACACGATGATATAATTGATTGTTTAGCTTGATGAATAAATGTATTAGATAAAAGATGAGAGAATAGAACTTTAAATACTAAAAGAACTTATACAAATAAAATTACTTGAGAGAGAGTTACAATTAGACCAAGTAAAAGAAAAGCTTTATTTTAATAATATTATATTATGGAGATAACTTATTTTAAAACAGAGTGATGAAAAACATTACAAAGATTTATAAATGCGAAAGAAATAGAATTTAAAGAACAATATATTTTAGTTACTGATATAAATTGAGTAAAACAAGCAATAAAAAACTTTAATAACTTAATTGTAGTTAAAAAATAATTTGCAATAATCTAATTAATAATTAATATAATACAAATAATATGATTTTTCTATTAATAGTATTAATAGACCTTTCCCTTTTAGGGCTTAAATATAGAAATATATAGGTTTGTTAGTACTTTTTTATTTATATGAAATGAAAAATTGATTTAGTGATAATGACATAATAAATAGTGATAATTGGTCTGATTGAGAATGGTTAACTCATTTTAAAAATAGATTTTCTTCAATGAAAGCTAAAAGAAGTGCGATGGATTCATTATGGGTTAGAACTGAAAAGCAAGTTGCAGCTAAATCAACTTATGATGATGATTGAACATTAAACGTAAATATTCCAGTAGAAAAAGATTTAAAAGAAGCTTATATGTGAAAAACAGATGGTAAAGTATCTTATGACATTTTACCAGATTGACAAGCTAATATAGACGAATTACAACCAGCTAAATATACAATGGAATATTATTTAGATTGAAATAATAAAGAAAACTTTTGGAAAGAAAATAAAGCAATGAGAGATAACAAATGTGATTATGGATCTTGAATATTTTTTACATGATTAAGAGATTATAAATATTTTATTTATCAACCTAAAGAAGATATTCAATGATGAACTTTATTATTAGATAAAAACAAATTAAAAAAGATAACAAAACAAGAATGGTATTTTCATCCAAAAAGTATAAATCCAAGAAACTTTTATTTTGATGATAGATTTTATTGACAACCAGACGTACAATGATGAGAAGACTGTATTTATAAAGAAAAGATTACAGCCGTAGAATTGTATAATAAATATAAAGATATAACAGCAATAAAAGATTTAGATAAAGTTGTTTATTGAACAGATGAACAAGAAATTAATAAAAATAGTACTTCAATAAATAGTGAGGAAATCATTATTTATCATTATTACCAAAAAACAAATCAAAAATATATAATTGTAGCAAATAATAGTACTATGCTATTTAATTCTGTTTATATGTATAATGATTGAAAATTACCATTTGTAAATATACAACATTATTCAAAACAAAATAGATTTCGGGGAGAATGAATTCCAGAAAGAGTTGCATATTTAAAAGCTTATAAATCAGAGATATTCCAAGATATATTAAATTGAGCAGCGATGAATAGTTGATTAAACTTTATAGTATGAAATGATGACAAAATATGACAAGATTGGGAGGTATGATGAAGAGGAATAAATTTATGGAGAACTACGTGAGGTGCTGAATGAGTAAGTCCAGTTTCAACAAATATTAATTTATTATATTTTACAGCAGTATTAGAGTTATTAGATAAACAAATAACTGCTGACACTTGAATAAATCCACAAGAACAATTTGATCCTTGAACTGATAAAGTGGGAATATTAACAATTATGGAAGAGAAGAAAACAATCAGAACTAGAAGTGTTGATGAAAATTATAATATATGATTAGATGATGCATTAACAATGATGTTTCAAAGAATAAGAGATTTTGCTCCTGCATTATTAAAAGAAGAAATTAATTGAACTGATTGAGAAGTATTAAAAGTTACATTCCCAATGATTAAAATAAATGATTCAAAAGTTATTCAAACTAAAAAAGAAATAATTATTGAAGAAGATTTATGAAAATATTGATATTTTGAATTAAGACCAGAAATTATTAAATGATTATGAGTAAAAATAATTACAGCAAGTACGTTGTCTAAATCATCTATGCTTGAAAGGGCTAAAATTAATGAGTATATGGATAATGTAATTAAGCTTGCAAATATGGCAGCTTTAGATCAGACTTGAGAAAATATGAAGAAATTAATGAATTATGTAAATTTAGATAAAATACTTTGATGGATAAATGATGCTTATTGATATGATTGAAATAATTTAAAATCAGATACAAATAAAGATAAAATAACTAAAGAAAATATAAAAGATTTAAACGATATTAAAAAAATG
>CAZRJS010000042.1:3805-7104 GCA_964600565.1 Candidatus Woesearchaeota archaeon
TTTGATTACAAAACACTTTACCAAAATGAGTTTGACAAGAACAGCCAGTTAATCAAAACAATTGATGATTTAATGATATACAATGAAACGTATAAAGTACATTTAAGTGAACTTAATAAAGAAATATTAGAATTTAAAAAATGAAAAAAGATATTAAAAGATAAGATTGATTATTTAGAAGACTGTGTTTCATGTTATAATAATATAGAAATTCCTAGTATGTGATTAAAAGAAATAAAATCTAAATTAAATAAGCTTGATACTTTCACTGTATGAATAATAATTGAATGGTTAAAGATTGATAGTTATGCTTTAGTACAAAATATAGCAAAGACAATAAACAAAGCTAATGCAAGTGAAGTAATAGCTTTTAGAGATTGAGCATTAGCAAGAAATGATAGTTTAATATCTATATTAAATAAAAATAAAAATAAAAATGATTATAAAGATAAAATAACTTGAGAAATTAAAAATAAAAAGAATTTATAATTTTTTAGAGACTACTTGAACAGTAGTTTCAATAAAGACTGTAAAGTCCTATATTAAAAGAGGGGTAAACCTAAACTATTAATATTTTATATTTCTAAACCAATAATATGGAGGAAAAAGATTTAAACCAATGAGAGGAAAAAATTCTAAACTCTAAAGATGTTGATACTGAATCGGATAAAACAGTTGATACAAAAGTTTATACTTCAGAAGAAGTAAATGCTATTAAAAAAGAAATGCAGTCTAATAGTGAGAAGTGAGTGCAAAAGATAATTGCAGAAAAGAAATTATTAGATAGTGTAATTAAATCTACTTGAAAAGTTGCAGAAGATAGTACATATTTAGTAACTTTATATAATGAGAATCCAGAAGTTGCGAAAATTATCTTAGAAAACTATTATGAATGACAATCTATAGACGAATATAAAACTGATATAGATTATATAGTAGATTATGAAGATCCAAAAGTTATTGAAAGGATCGCTGATGAAAAAGTTAAAAAAATAATTGAGACTAAACTTTTAAATAATAAAGAGGCCGAATTTATAAAAAAACTTGACATTAAGTGATCAGAATTAGAAGAATTTAAAGATGCTTTTAATGAAAGAAAAGAATTAAAATCTTTTAAGTTAGATAATATAGATAAGCAATTAGAAAAAGCTTATAGAGAGGTTTCAAACAATCTAGAATTATTAAAATCTTTAAAAACTAAAGAAGTTATTGCAAAAACAATGACTACTAATGAACAAAAATCTTGATGAGATAATAAAAGACCTAAGACAAATCAATATGCTGATTTTCTTAAAAAACACAATATTTTATAATAAACAATATATGACAATAAGATTATATGAAAATAACACACAAGAAGAGTCTAACAGGGCTGGTGTTTGAGCAAATTCATTAGATATATCTGATGGAGCACATTTTTTACTATCAACAGGTAATGTAGTTGGTAAGGCTACAACTTGAGCAAGAATTGTTTGAGTAAATAATACAGAAACTACTTATGCATCTGATAATCAATCATCAGCTAAAAAAGAAGTTACTTATGTTCCCGAAACAGCTAATAGATTATATGAAGTAGATGTTGCTGGACAATTAATAACTTTTAGTGGTGCACTAATCACTTCAAATACAATTGACTTAAACGTTAATGGTGTTGCAATGGATACTGTTACTTTTGGAACAGATGATGCAAATACATTAGGGTTAATCGCTACACAATTAGAAACTTTTGCAGAAATTGAATCGGCAGTTGTTGGTACAAATTCAATAGTTGTTACTTGAGTAGATGCTAATTCAACAGTTGTTATTTCTGGTATTGTAGTTTTACTATGAGCTGGTCAAGTTACAGCAGTTGTTACTGATGCAGGTATTGCAGTATGAGATGAAACTAAATACTATGATTTAGCTTCTTCTTTTGCAATAAAAGCTTCTACAGCAAGTGCTACAACTGGGCAAGTTCAACTAGTAAAATATATTTCAGTTATAAAATGAGTATTTAAAATAGTTAATAAATAATAGTTAACAAAATAATTTAATAATTAATAAAAATATTATGGCAGTAGATTTAATAACATTAGATAACTGAATACTTTTCGAGGGTTCAGGTAGAGAAGTTTTAGATGGTTTAATTACAGAAACTATCAAACAAAATGATATGATGGAAGATCATAAAAGGTATGGTCAATTGTTAGATTATACAAATGCAACACTTTTAAATCCAGATCAAAAATTTAGTTCAAGAACACCTAATGGTTGATTGAAATGAATAACTGAAACTGGGGTTAAACCTCAAAGAGATTTTACTTTTGGTCCAAAAAAAGGTATTTCTCAAAGAGAAGTAGGGGAAAAATTCTCAATGTCTTATCAAATGAGCCAATGGGCAAAAAAAGCTAAAAATTTAAATGGAGCACCAGATGCAATTCAAGCCGAATTAGCAAATAGAGCTGAACAAGCAAAAGATTTAGTTTTCTGATATGATGTAACTTATGCAGAGGAAAAAGTCAAATTATACACTTTATGATTTGGTGTTACTACAGCTGAAGGACCTGGTTCTGCATGTGCAAGAGATTGATTAGCTTTATTCTCAGCAGTTCACGAATTAAAAGATGGTTCTACTTTCTCAAACTTAATAACTACTATTGTAGATTATACTGATGTAGGGACAACTGGTACAGCTGTTTTACAAGCTGCATTAAATGCTTCTAAAGTTATCAAATTTGATAATGGTAAAAAGATTGAAACTCCAAAAGAAGCTTATAAATTATATTGTTCAAGACTTTATTCAGTTTACTGGAAAAAAGTATTAAATGATGGTTCTAATTTTTCTGGTAAATGAGATAATTCTAATGAATTAAATGAATTTACTTTTGATTGAAATTTAGTTAAATTAATAGTTTTAGATTTAATTTGAGATACTGATGCTGATTGAGTTTTAATTTGAGATGATAGACAAACTTTCTTATCAAATCCTACTTATATTAAAAAAGCAAAAGCAATTAAATGTGCTGAATTATATTCTCCAGTAATTAAAATGTTTGAAAATGATGAAACTGATGTAATGTCAACATCAATTAGAGCAATTATTTGAACTGGTCATTATGACGCAGAATTCTGAATAATCTGAATGACAAATCCAGTTAGTTAATAGCTAAATAGAGAGTGAGGACTTAGGTCTTCCTTTCAATTTTATTTATTAATTATAATATTTATGAGTACATTTAATTTTGAAACTTTTACAAATCTTATGAAACAAAGCCCTAAAAAAGCATTTGCATATAGAGATAAAAATACAAAAATAGTAT
>CAZRJS010000042.1:7204-8543 GCA_964600565.1 Candidatus Woesearchaeota archaeon
ATTTGCATATAGAGATAAAAATACAAAAATAGTATGAAAAAAAGAAATAATTGAAAAAAGTTTTAAATCAGAAGACTTTAAAACAGAATTAGATAATATAACAAGGCAAGAATTAAAAGACCTTGTTAAAGACGCGTGAATAGACTTTTATGCAAATATTAAGACTGAAAAGCTAAAAGAGATAGTTTTAGATAATAATTTATTATAATATGTGATTTATTGCAAAAGAAATTCCAGTATGAGTAATAGATTGAGTAAATAAAACTTTTTTATTAAATGATACTCCATCAATAATAAGTTGATTATGGATGGATTGAGTTATTTACTTAGCATTTAGTTATACTTGAAATATATTAACTTTAACTGATGCTCCAACTGAAAATATATTTATTGATTATTATACAACTAGTTCTTCTATTTCAATAACGTCTACAAAAACACTTTGAAATATATTAACTAAAGTATGGGACTTGCTTTGACAAACTTCAAATAGTACTAATTTCAGTAAATCCAAAGTTACAGAGGAAATAAACGAAGTAATAAGACAATGTTTAAGGTGAAGAGTTACAAATTTATTAAATCCTAATAAGATCTTTAGAGCTTGAAAATTATGGTTTTTAGAGTGAAGGACTAATGTTAGATATAAAGCAGGTTGAATTGCTACAGCAATATTAGAAGTATGAGATACTGAACTTTTAACAGAAACAACTAATCTATTAGAAAGTGGTTATGCTGAAATATGATGAGATATAATTAATTATACATCAAAAACTTCTACTGAATTAGTTTGAGTTACAGGGCAAACAGTACAACATTTAGTATGAGAAAATATTAAACAATTATATGTAATGCCAGTAGAACTAGAAAAACCTAAAAATGTATTTAAAATAGTTAATAATTCTAATAATGTAACTAAAACAGAAATTCCATTAAATAGTTGAATAGAGACAATAAATTATGATATAATTAAAAGATGAACTATTACATTATTACAATTAACTTGATTTAGTGATTCTGATTTAATAGAAGTTGATTATAATAAAGTATTTAATGATTTAGTAGATGATACTGATATATGCCCTATTCCAGATGATTTTTGAACTTCTGTAATTGCTAGATTAGTTGCTTGAAGTATGTGATATGATAAAAGTATGCCACAAGCACAAGCAATATTAAATAGATGATATTGAAATTTACATAATATGTTTCAATATTTTACAAATAAAACAATAATTATTAAACAAAAACTTAAACCTAGACCTTATTCTTATAACAGTTTAAGATAATGAAAGATATATTTATAGAAAAGTTTTGAACTAAATTAATGGTTGCATCAAAA
>CAZRJS010000043.1:0-8320 GCA_964600565.1 Candidatus Woesearchaeota archaeon
TTTTTCATTTTTGTGTTTTTCATTTTTGTGTTTTTCATTTTTTGATAATCTCCAGATACCCTTAAAAAAGAGTATCTGTTGGAGCTATTGCTTTGAAAAATTGCTTTTTCTTTAATTGTTAATGTAATAAAAAGGATATAAATATTACCTCCCTCCTGGTATGGAGAAATAATAAAATTTATAAAGTTTTAAAACTAATTTTATTTATGGATTATCAAAAATTACAAGAATTAGGGCTTACAAAAAGCGAGATTTTAGTGTATATCGCTTTGCTGAAATTGGGAGAATCATCAACAGGAAAAATAATTGAAAAAGCGGATATTTCTAGTGGGAAAATTTATGAAATTCTTGAGCGTTTGATTGATAAAGGACTTGTTAGTTTTATTGTAAAAAATAATGTTAAGCATTTTAGAGCATCTCCGCCTAGTAAAATAAAAGAATATCTTCTAAAAAAGAAAATTGATTTTGAAAAAAAAACAAAAGAAATTGAAGAAATGATACCTAATCTTGAAGCGATTGCTAAAGGAAGATTGCCAGAGTATGATGTTCAAGTTTTTGAAGAGGTTGAAGGAATTAAGTCAGCATTAATGTATCTTATTGATAATATGGAAAAAGGGGATGATTATCTGGCAATTGGGGTAGGTTTAAAAAATAGTGGTGAATCTATTCAAATTTTTTATCATCAAATTGAAAGATTGTTTAGAAAGAAAAAAATAAGAAGAAGATTTATTATTATGGACCCTTCAAAAGAGACAATGAATTATTTAAAAAGTTTCAGAGCAGAAGTAAGAAAACTTCCTGGTTTTAATCTTGCTCCTTTTGCTATTTCTGATGATTTTTTGATGCTGTTTAATTTTGTTGATATGAATGTTATTGTTATTAGAAATATGATTCTTGCTAATCAGTTTAGATTTTTATTTGAAAGTTTATGGAAAATTGCAAAGAAGTAACTTATTTTTTTTAATTATCCTTTTTTTCTTCTTTAGATTTTTCTATTAAATCTATTATTTTTGGAACCATTTCTTCTGGAGAACTAGTTATATGAACATCTTTTAGTATTCCCTCATTTTTATAAAAATCAATTAATGGTTGTGTTTGTTTTTTGTAAATTTCTAATCTTTGTTTTACAGTTTCTTCAGTATCATCATCTCTCTGAATTAAGTTATTTCCACATTTATCACAAATACCTTGTTTTTGAGGATTCATTGGAGGTAATTTTAGCCCAGAACGATTTATGTCTGCAATATTGTAAATATCTCCACAATTTTCACAAATTCTTCTTGCACAAATTTTTTCAATTAAAATATCTTCTGGTAAATTTAAGTTTAGGGCAATGTCAATAGTTATTAATTCTTTAAGTGCTTTTGCCTGTTCAATTGTTCTTGGAAATCCATCAAGAATAAAACCGAGTTCACAATCTGATAGAGAAACTCTTTGTTTGAGAATATTAATAACCACTTCATCTGGAACAAGTTCTCCATTATCCATATAAGATTTAGCTTCTATTCCAATTTGTGTTTTATTTTTAATATTTTCTCTAAGCAAATCTCCTGTGGAAATATGTGGAATATTTTTTATTGGAGAAATTCTTTTTGAATAAGTTCCTTTTCCAGAACCTGGAGGTCCTAAGATTATTTTTTTCATAAGATTATTAAGGAATTTGTTTTATAAATTTTGTTGTAGTTTTTTTTTGTGATTGCTTTTTATTTTTGAAAATTTGTTAAAGATAATATTTATAAGCTAATTATTCTATGTTTAATCAAAGAAGAGGTTAATATGAAAAAATATATTTTATTGTTTTTTGTAGTTTTTTTTATTGTTTTTATTTTCAATTTTGTATCAACAGATTTTGTTGATGATGGGAGTGCTATTCAAAATGTTACTTCTTGTGGGGTGTTAAATACTTCTAATGCGACTTATATTTTAAATCAGTCACTTAATTCTTCTTATGATTGTATAACAATTAATGCAACAAATATTACCCTGGATTGTAAGGGCTATAATATTAATTTTGGAAATGCAACAGGAGGTTTTGGGATTATTGTAAGTGGTGATGGGGGTGAAACAGGACATGATAATATAACAATTCAAAATTGTGTGATTGTTCAAAATGAATCTGGGGGAGACTATGCTGGAATTCGTTTTGGACCTAATTCAGAAAATGGAGTTGTTTATAATAACACTCTTTTAATTTATGGTATAGATACTGTTGGAATTATGCTCGAAGATTTTTCTATCAATGCGAATATAAGTTTAAATGATATAACTTGTTCTGGAAGAGAATCCACTGCAATTACGTTAAGTGCTAATGGAACTGGTGTAGATATTCGAAATAATGTGGTTACAACTTCTGGAAATGATTCATCTGGAATTCTTATTGGTGATAATTCTACAGATGGAACTATTTTTAATAACACAATTACTACAATGGGGAATTTTAGTTTTGCTGATAACTCTGCTTTTGGGGCAATATTTTTGGACGTTGGAACAGCTAGGATAAATGTTAGTTCAAATAATATAACTACTTCTGGAATTGGTGGAGAAGGAGTCTGGATTTGGAGTTCTTCTAATCATTCTATTGAGGATAATACTATTGTAACTTCTGGAGAGCAGGGAGATGGGATTTATGTTGTAGATATTTTGGTGGGGGGATAAATATAACTTCAAATATAATAACAATTTCTGGAGTTTGTGCAGACGGTATTCATTCTAAGATGTCTGAAAATTCATCACTCCTTTTTTATAATAATCTAATAACAACTTCCGCAAATTATTCTTATGGTATTTTTCTTCAAGGGGAGAATTATAATAATATCTCTTCAAATAATATAACAACTTCAGGTAATGCTTCTTATGGAATTTATTTTAATGAGTCAACTAGTTCTACTTTAACAAATAATATAATTAAAACAGGAGAATCAGATTCTTATGTTCTCTATCTTTTGAGTGTTTCAAATCATAGTTTTTATAATAATATCTTTAATACTTCGACAAGTGGTTCTGGAGTTTATTGGGAAGATGGTGATGTAAATTATTTTAATACAACTAATACTTCTTCTACAAATATTCTTGGTAAAACAAATATTGGAGGTAATTTCTGGACAAATTCTCAAGGCACAGGTTATAGTGATACTTGCACAAATTTAGATTCTGATTATTTTTGTGATTCTGTATATAGAGTGATTAATTTTAGTAATGATAATATTGATTATCTTCCGCTTGCTAACCACCTTAGTATAGCTTTTGCATGTACAACATTTAATATTGCAAATAGATATTATGTTTTAAACCAAAGTATATCTGCAACTGGAACCTGTTTTAATATTGATGCAAATAATATTACCCTTAACTTTACTAGTTATAATATAACTGGAAATGGGGCAGGAAATGGCATTGATATTAACAGTTATAATGATACAACTATATTAGGTGGACTCATTTATAATTTTTCAAAAGGAATTTACCTGGTTTCAAATTCAGGAAATAATTTAACAAATATAATTGCAGAAAATAATTCTCATGAAGGAATTCATTTTAAATCAAGTGAAAGTAATTCTTTAGTAAATGTTACTTCAAACAATAACAATTACGGTTTTTCTCTTGAAGCATCTTCTAATAATAATCTTACCACCTTGATAGCTAATAATAACACTTATAGTGGCATATATTTTAATTCTACTTCAGACAATAATACTATTACAGATGTTTTTATAGCAAATTCAAGCACTGATTATGGAATTAGATTTAAAGGGGGTGCTAATAATGTAATTGCCAATGTTATTATTGATTCTCCTGCTAAAGATGGGGTTTATCTAACAGACTCAGATGATAATAGTAATAATTTTACAAATGTAAATGTAACAGGAATATCTGGGGCATATTATGATATTAAATTTGGTGAAGATATTAATGGCACATGGATTGAGAACATCAAATTTACAAATTACTCCTTTACAGGAGCAGGAGGAAAAGTTAATTTCAAAGAGCCAGGTTATGGAGAAATTGTATTTTTAGAAGCAATTAATGGAAGTGGAAATATTCTTAAAGATGATGTTGATATTGAAAACAATTCAGTATTTGTTAATTCTGCTATTAATTCTGGATTAAATAAAAGTGCAAATATATCTTTTTATAGTGTATCTTTTACAGACCCTAAGCCTAAATATAGTTTTGATAATATAATCTGGACAGATTGTACCACAACTACTAAGCCTGCTTGTGCTGAATTTAGCTTTACTACTGGGGGAACCTTTAAATTTAATGTGTCTCATTTTACTTACTTTAAAATTATTGAAGGGTATAGTGCTCCTGCAGGTTCTTCATCAAGTTCAAGTTCAGGAGGGGGAACTTCTACTGCTAGTTTTTGGACATATGGTTATTCAATTAGTGATTTTCAACTTAGTGAGGGATATACAAAACAAATTTCTGCAAAATCAAGAATTCTTTTTAATGTAGATTTAATTCAACATGAATTTGGGATAATCAGTTTAACAAGCACAACAGCTTTAATTAATGTTTCTTCAACACCTCAACAAGCAACTTTGGCTATAGGAGATACAAGAAGATTTGAGGTTACTGGGGATAATTATTATGATTTGCAGGTGATTCTTAATTCAATTGGAAATAGTTTAGCAGAGATGACAATTAAGTCAATTAATGAAGAGATAACTAATCAAACCTTTGTTGAGGAAGAGAAAAAAGAAGCAGAAGCTAAAGGTGAAGAAGAAATAAATCCTCTTGTAGCTCCTCCTGGAATAGATAAAAAAACTTATGGGTGGTTGTGGATCACAATAACAATAGGGGTTTTTTTAATAATTGCAATCATTGTTTTTGTTATTTATAAAAAAGCAGATAATTAATAGAAGTTTATTTTGTTATTGATACAATATGAATTATTTTAAAATTTGTTAAGATAAAATTAAGATTATTAAAATAGATTATTGGTTTTTATTCAAAAATTATTTATAAAAAAAATGCTTAAAGTATTTATCTTAGAAAAAATTACTTATAGCATAAAAGAAGAGTAATTAATAAAAAAATTATTTATTAATAGAAATTCCAATTAGATAATAAGATAAGATTTCTTTTTATACATATAAAAATCAGGTTTATTATAAAAACTTATTAAAATAAAAAAAATTCATTAAAGCTAAAAAAGAGGCTATAAAAATAAGGTATTTTTTTAATGTTTAATAAACTCCGGGAATATATCTATATTTGACTTTCTTAATATATTCTTGATAATCAGGGTCTTTTCCTAAATGATTTTCTTCTGTAATTGTTCTTAGATGATATATAATTGTCCATACAGACATGCTTATAATTGCATATATTGATATTACAGGGATTAATGTGAGCCACCATGCTATGTTTTTTGAAATATAAGCAGGATGCCTTATAATTGCATAAGGTCCTTTTGAGACAATTCCTCTATTTGTTAAATTAGAACTTTTAGTAAATAAAGCAATTGTTGCTGAAACATAAATAGAAATTAAGATAATTATGATTAATCTAAGTATAAATGTTAGGGGATTATTGTAAAAAAATGCATAATCATTTGCATACCAGTGTAAGTGATTTGTTAGAAATCCATTAAATGGAGGATAACATGCAATTGCAACAGCCCATCCTAAAAAAGTAGGTTCAACAGAGCGAATTTTGTTTTTTAAAAATCCTGCTTCAAAAGCATATCCAAATGCAAATATGGTTGTGTCAATAAAAAAAAGAAATCCTATTGCTAAGGGAAATAATATTAAATTAAAAGAGCTTATTGAAAATAAAGTACTTATGCTAGTTATTTGTGAGATTTGATTTTTTAAAAAATAAAAATTTTGAAAAGAGAAGTTTAACATTATTGGTAAGAAAAAAAACTTTACTAAAGCAAACAAGACTGCGGTTTTTTCTTTGAAATTTGGTTTTGTTAATTTAATAATTTTTTTAATAAATCTAAATATTCTTAATCCCTTGCTTTCTTTAATTTTTTCTTTTGGAATAGCAAGATAATAAGAAAAACCAATTATTGTATATGCTAATGAAAGTAGAAAAATTGTTGTCAATGCTTTTTCTGTGATAAAATTTTTGTAATAGGAGATTGTTTTATATAAAAAAAATCCGAACCAGATTAGAATAATATTTGCAAAATAAGGTTTTAATTTATATTGAATATTTTTAATATTCATTTGTTTTAAATGCAAAAGACTTTATAAATTGTTTTTCTTTTTCTTTAAATGGATGGTAAAAATATCAATTTTGAAGAAATAACAATTGGTGATTTGCATTTACATTCAAGATTTTCAAGAGCTTGCAGTAAAAATATAACAATTGATAGCTTGGTTGAATGGGCTAAAATTAAGGGATTGAATTTGCTTGGAACAAGTGATTTTACTCATCCTATCTGGTTTAAAGAAATAAAAGAAAAGTTAAAGAATAATGGGAAAGGATTTTATATTTATGATGATGGAACTGAACAAGGGTTTCCTTTTATTATTACAGGAGAGATTTCTTTAATGTATCGAGATGAAGAAAAATCAAGGAAAATACATCTTAATTTATTAATTCCAAGTTTAGAAATAGCTGAAAAAATACACGCTTATTTGGATACTAAAGGTAGAAGAGATTATGATGGTAGGCCT
Organism: Candidatus Woesearchaeota archaeon; assembly: GCA_964600565.1. Classification (GTDB taxonomy): domain Archaea; phylum Nanobdellota; class Nanobdellia; order Pacearchaeales; family GW2011-AR1; genus CAZRJS01. Next base: position 6,633 of record CAZRJS010000043.1, read on the forward strand.
ATTTTTAATATTTCAGGAGATAAGTTTGTTAAAGATATGAAGAATATTTCTGGAGATATAGAGGTAATCCCTGCTCATATTTGGACTCCGTGGTTTGGGGTTTTTGGAAGTATGTCTGGTTTTAATAGTTTAAAACAGTGTTTTAAAGAACAGAGTGATAAAATTCATGCAATTGAAACAGGAATTAGCTCAGACCCTGAAATGAATTGGGGTATTAAAGAGATTACAGATAATAATCTTTCAATTGTTAGTTTTTCTGATGCGCATTCATATTGGCCCTGGAGACTTGGGAGAGAAGCAACTATTTTTAAAAAAACAGATTCTTTTTTAGAAATTATTAGGCAGATAAAAGATAATGATTTTATTGGAACAATTGAAACAGAACCAGCTTATGGAAAATATCATTGGGATGGGCATAGGAATTGTGATTTTTCTTGTTCTCCTAAAAAAACTAAGGAATTAAATGGGATTTGCCCTGTTTGTAAACAAAGATTAATTATTGGGGTTGAAAATCGTGTGGAAGAACTTTCTGAAAATCCTAAAGGTTTTATCCCTGAAAAAGCAAAAATATTTTATAAAGTTCTTCCTTTGCATGAAATAATCTCTCTTGCTCTTGGGATGAATATGCAGAGTAAAATGGTTTGGGATGTTTATAATAATCTGATTAAGAATTTTAAAAATGAGTTTAATATTTTGTTAAATGTTTCTGAAAGTGAATTATTAGGAATTGGAGTAAAAGAGAAAATTATTGAATTAATACTTAAAAATAGAACAGGCAATATTAAAGTTAAACCAGGTTATGATGGTGTTTATGGGGAGGCTGTTTTAGGAGAAAAACAAAAAACTTTGTTCTGATATTTTTGATTAAAGATTAAAGATTAAAGATTAAAGATATTAAAGAATTTAGAAGAAGAGTTTATTATAAGAATATTTTTAAATTGATTTTCTTTAATAGGTTTATGAAAAAAGAGATTTTATTTTTTAGTTTAATATTAATTTTATCCTTGTCTCTTGTTTCTGCTTTTTCATTTCTAGATTTTTGGAATAAAATTACTGGAAAAACAATTGATGATTGGAATACACTGCAACTTAATCTTGCTGATCAAAAAGGGTTTTTTATTGATTTCTCTACAAAAAATGCCCAACTAAGTTATTTTGAAAATGCAGATGTAAATATACATAGCATATTTGGGAAATCTTATGCAGAAGGAAGAATTGGTTATGAAGTTTCTCGAGGAAAAGGTTCAGGTTGGATTTCAACAAAGATATGTAGTATAAGTGATGTAAATTTTAAAGATGTAACTAAAAATGATTGTTATTCTGGGTGTATAAACTCTCCTTATGTGGGAATAGACCCAATGGATAATAATTATGTTGTTTGTATTATTACCCTGGAAAATAATGTGATAAAGTTACATTCAACTAGTAATGATAGCAATTATATTTATCTTGAATGGGAAAGTTTAAGTGAGATAAGTGAAGAATGTTCAGATGGAACTTCATATAATTCTTGTTCTACAACAAAACCAAAATATTGTTCTAATGGAAATTTAATTAATAAGTGTAGTTCTTGTGGATGTCCAACTGGACAGCAATGCCAGAGTGATGGAAGTTGCAAAGTTAATGTAAATAATTGCCATACAAAACCTAAATGGGATTGGAATTATTGCACCTCTTCTTGCAAGTGT
>CAZRJS010000044.1:0-7374 GCA_964600565.1 Candidatus Woesearchaeota archaeon
TCCTAGACTGTGATATGTTTCGTTCTTTTTCATTGTTATATTTCTTTAAAGCTGCCTCTAAATCTTCGTAGTTTTGTATTTCAGCCCCGTATTTACCTTGTAACATATCTAATGCTGAAATTAATTCATCTGTATTTTCCAATTCTAAAAACTTTTCTTCGTTCAAAGATTGTAATGATAGTAATTGAGCTTGATATAATTCTTCTGATCTTTTTATTACAGAATTATAAATTCTTACATCTGTACTTATTTTACTTATAATTGCTCTTAAAGAAGATACTGCAATAATTACACCAGACAGTATACCAATTATCTGTAATGATGATAGCGAACCTAATACTTTTACAAGTCCAACCAACTTATGTTGACTCATTCCGAGTACATCTAATGACTCTGCAACTTTTATAAATGTTACAGCTAAGTTAGCACCCCAAGATATAAATGCTCCACTTAAAACAGCGTTTGATAACACATTTAAAAATGAACCTAATTTACCTACATTCTCAGTAAGAACTGTTATTATGTCTGTCATACCGATGATTACACTTTTTAATTCTTGTCCTATTGCTAGTTTAAATTTATTAATTACATTATTTAATTTGTTTAATGAAAAATCTAAAGTTGTAGTTTGAGCTTTAAAGAAATCTAAATTACTACCAGCACCATATACAGTCTCTTTCATTCTATTAAAAGAACCAGTTGTAGTTTCAACATCAAATCTCATTTTTTGTAATAATGGAGCTATTAATTTACCCCTTCTGTTAAACAGTTGAAAAGTTTGAGTCGAATTTAATCCTGCATATGCTAATTTTTCCATTGATTCTTCCATTGTATTAAAGTTTAAATTTACATCAGATGTAGTTAATCCAACTTGTGCTAACGCTTTTACTGCTCCGTCCGAGAATGTAGTCAATCCTTGTATTGTATTTGACAACACAGTACCAGCTACAGAGGCTTTTAGCCCATTGTTATATAATAGTGACAAGATCGCTGTTGCGTCCTCTAGTGAGACTCCTGCCTCTTCTGCGAAAGGTGCTACTCTTGATAAAGAGTATTGTAATTTTTCTATTGTTGCTCTAGTATTTGCAGCAGCCTTTGCGAATATATCTAATACTCTAGGAGCTTCTGAAAACTTCAAATTAAATGCACTAATTGTACCTACAACAGCTTCTAATGTACTATTCAAGTTAGATCCAGTACCTATTGATAATTTTACAGCATCTGGCATTGTTTGCAATATTTCATCAGCATTTAATCCTGCTTGTGCTAATAACATCATACTGCTAGATATTTCATCTATACTTTTTGGTGCTACCATACTTATGTCTATTGCTGATTGTTTTAACTGTTCAAATGTTGCTCTAGTACCGTTTGCAACTGCAGTAGTCAACCATAATGATTTCTCTACTTGTCTATAATAGTCAACTGAACTAGCTAGAAACCCTGTTAAAGCATCACTAGCTTTTGTTAATACGCTACTGATAGTGTTTAATTTATATATAGTCGCAGCACTAACTATCGCATTATCTCCACCGCTATTAAGGTTACTGACACTTGATTTACTTTTTAAATTTACTAAACTACTGTTTATATCTTCTGAATATATTGATACTGGTTTTTTTATAGTAGCAACTTTTTCATTAGCATATTTAACAATTGAATCTATTGATGATCTAAAATCTTTTTCTGATTTATCCATTCCTTTTTTTAAATTACCAGCTAATGCTGATACATCTAAACCTTTTGATATTCCTTCTTTATATTTTAATATAGATAGATTATTTGTTTTAGCTAAACTCTGCATAGATTTTTGTAAATCAGATATAGTTTTAGTAAAAGTTTGTTTATTTGACTTTGAAACATTCTGCAATGTAGCATTTAATATTTCTTCGTTCTCTTTAAATACTTTTTCATATACAGACTTAAATTCTTTTAATAACGCATTTTCATCAATATGAGCTTCTAAATCTAATGCTATAAAAGTTCCACCAGATTTTTTCATCTTGTTTCACCTCACTTTTATTACAATTTTTTTATATTTATATCTTCAATATCTCTAACATTTTCACTTGATTCTTTTGGTCTATTTTTATTGTTCTTGTATATGTTAGATTGTTCTTTTATAAATTCTTTAACTTCTATTAAGTTCATTTTCTTTATCTCATCAAATGACATACCGTTGTCTCCCATACAAAGACTTGCTACGGTAGTCATTATATTTCCACTATTAGGATTTGGATTACCTTTTAATAGTTTCTCTCTTTTTCTTTTTTCAAACGGATCTTCCTCACCTAAATTTTCCATAACTTCATCAGTATCACTACATACTCCCATTATATAGATATAATGAGCATGTCTAAATACATTTGGTTTAAATGTGTCGTCATCTAAAAATTCTTTTAAATATAATTCAAAGTTTTCATTTATGTCGACACATGATAGTTTAAGTAGTTTATTTATCGTAGGAGTAGTAAACCATACCCCATCATAATATATATTTCTTCCAAATAGCTTTTCATTATATGATGGAGTTTTTACTTTTTTTCATTTAACAAATTGATAAATGAATAAACTTCTATCTCTACTCTCTTACTTAAGTACAATATTAATGAAGCTATCAAATTTTCTATATTGTCCATGTCTTCTTCTTTATTTAGATCATATTCTTGGTCATTATCTTCAATAAGTTTAGCTATATTTATTAATTTCTCTGGTTCAATTTCTTCAATTTTATCATTTATTAATTTTATTGTTTTTTGAGCATTTAATTTCTTTATCTCTTCTTCTTCCATTCCTTTTGAAGCTAAATCTACCATAAATAATGTAATCTCTTGTACTATAGCTCTTGCTATAACTCCAAAATCAACACCATACTCTCTTTTAATTCTAATATTTTTCATATATGTCATTCCCATTATATATCATCTCCTTATAATTTTTATTATAAAAAGGAGGCCTAAGACCTCCTCACATTTTATAGTCTATAATTTTTTAGTTTTCTATTTCATATGTATAATCCATTATACTTGAATTTCCAGAACTATGTCCTTGAACATCAAAAGCATAATCTTGTGCTACATATGAGTTTCTATTGAAAGGTAACGCTAAAGTAGAGCTTGATACTCTATGACAAAAAACTTCTTCAAATTTACTATCTTCATTCGTCAATTCCTTTCTAATCAATACCGCCACATCTAATGGTTCTGTAGTTGCACCATATTGATTATCCATAGTGGCAACACCACTACCAGTAGCAAACGAACCAGCGTCAAATCCATTCAAATATTCCATAGCAGCGTCATTTAGAATCATTTCGCCTATTGTTACACTTCCTTCGATATCCACATATGCTAAGTATCTGTTAAATTTATTATTACCTTTTAACTCTACAGGAGAAGAAGATGTTGTTATCGTTGCGTCTCTAAATAATCCAGCAGCAATACCCTTTGTCACTGTCAAAGTTTCATCAGCATCAACAAACCAACTGTCATCAGCTTCTTCATCTACTTTGATTGTAGTGGCAGTTAATACTTCACCAAAAGAATAATTATCTCCAAGTTTAATATAAAATACAACATAATCTCCTACTGCAACACCAGTCAAAGCATCGTCTATAGTCAATATTCTAGTATCTTCATCATACTTATCATTACTTGTGTTATCAATATCTACATCTTCTGTTGATATTGCTCCTGTTTCTTGATTTATATTAAAAAAATAAACATTTCCGTTACCAAACTGTACATTCATATATTAAACCTCCTTATATTGATACTAATGACCAAACACATTTAGAGCTTGGTGTTAATAACATAAATTCAACTCCGCTAGTTCTAAACTCTGTCTTCTTCATTGAAAGGTCAAGATTGTTAGTTTTAGAAGATTCAGCACTAAACATTATCAATCCGCCATCTATCTTTTTATGTAATCCAAAAAGTCCTACTTGCTCTGGATTTGTATATTCATTAAATGAATATTTAATTACTTTTGAAACATCTTCAACAGTAGTTTTGCCAGACATAAATGTACCATCAACTTCTTTAGTCCATCCATACACATACTCTAAGTTCTCTACATTGAAAGCCATCTCATCACAAGCTAATGAAGCACTACCTTCTGCGTATTCAATCTGTTTAGCGACTTTAGATAATCCTTTATAAATTACAGGATCTAACGTAGAGTTTAATGTCGCACCTGTCATTTCACCTACGTTTCTTACAACTTCATACTGCAAGTCCGTATATTCACCTATCGATAATGCCTCTGATTTTCCAGCATATCTTTTAAACACTTCTATCTCTACAGGTGTAGCTGTTGCCTTTTTCTCTATATCATCTTTTATTCCTAAAATAAAAATATAAGCCGGTGTTCCTGTTGGTATCTTTAATCCTGTGGCAGAAGCCCCTGCATCAATATTAAACATTACATTTTTAGCTAATGCTTGTATTCTTACTTTGTCCGAATCTACAACAACAGCTGATATAATATTATCTACACCATCAGCTACAAGTTGAGCGTTAATTTGACCTACTATAGTTCCAGCAGCAGCAACTCCGGTCAATGTAATGGTTATAGTTTTCTCTACAAACCCTATTCCATTCTTTAAATATTCTAAATTTATAACTAAATTTCCATCAGAATCTGTAACAGCCACACTTGATGCTAGAAAGGGATAAACATACATTAAATCCCCTGATTTAGCTAATGTGTCAGTGGTAGAAGGTGTGATTGTTGTTTTTAATGCGTTTGTTGATAGTGTTAGTTTGTCAGTTTCGGCAGTTTTACCATAAGCAGTTATATTGTCTTGGAATACTTCCAAAGAACCAATAGTAACTATTGAGTTTGATCCATTCATCTATTGTATACCTCCTTTAAATATTTTAAATTATTATTTCTTTAAATTTCGATTTATCTATATGATATCCATACTTTAAAAATACAACTTTTAATGTTTTATTTATGAAATCACCTTCTGGTTGTTGCTCTGAATATTTACCATCCATAGTTCTTTCTCTCGACCTAGCACCAATCAATAATCCTGTTTCATCCATTTTTCCTTGATTTAAGTATAATATATAAGCATAATCATTTAAAATCTTACCTTTTATACTTTTACCTGTAGAAGTTTTATACACTTGATATGAATAAGAATCAGCCGATCTATTCCCATGCTTTTCAAATGGTATAATTTCACCGTTCTTTCTAGCAATCTCTCTATCTTTTCTTGTTGTGGTATCTTTAGGAGAAACTATTTTTAATACCTCAGACGCTTCTTTGAATACCATATGTATATCTTTTGTTACTTTATTTCTAATAGTTTCATTGAGATTTTTAACACTACGTCTTAAATAAGTATCTGAAATCGAAAGTCCTTTACCTCTGATTAAACTACCCATTTGAACCTTCTATTGAATTTACAATGTTTACAATATAAGAAATACTCTCAAAATCACCATCTTCATTAAATAAAGGATTTGAAGTTCTGTCAATCCTTATTATTTTATTTGTTTCTATATATGGGAGAGCTGAAAAATCATACATTTTAAAATAATTTATAGAATGTATTAGAGCTTCAACATCTTCTAACTCTGGTGTATATGGGTCGTCATTCTTATACAAATTAACATTAATTATAATAGGTTGAGTTAATAATTGATACCTATTATCTATTTCGTCAAATGAATTATTAGAATTTCCTATTTTTATTAATATGAAAGATTTATCAGATGGTATTTCATTTGCTCTACTATAGATTGGTAAAGTTCCACCATAGTTATTCTTAAAGAAGATAACGTAACTATGTAATATATCTTTTGTAAACATTTGTTACCCCCTTTTAACATAGAAGTATTTTAAATAGTTATTGACACCATCTTCATAATCATCGACATCATACCTAAGTCCATTTATTATAAAGTATGGATTTGAATTTTTATATATTCCATTTTGAAGTCCTAATGTTGAGAGGGAAGAACCATCCAATGAAAGTGCTTCATATTCCACTAAAGTTTGAGAGGATTTAGTAGAATATATAACTAAATATCCATCGTCTATATAACTAAAAATATTTTCTATATTTGTATTTTCTATAGAAGTTACAATATCATCAAATGATGTCTCATCTGAAAAAACTATTGTTGTTCCATTAATTATTAAAGTTTTAAGATTAACGTCAAAAGTTGGTGACTGTAATATACTCTTACAATAACCAAAGTTTTTAACATTAAAGTGAATGTCTTTTGTTAGCAATCTTCTTTTTGATATAAAATTATCGTTGTCTATTTGTAACTTATAATTATATAAGAATCCAAATGGATTTCTATAACCTTCATCATAAATCTTAAAGTCTGTTGAAACTTTAGTATATGTTCCAAGATCAAAGTCACCATATTCAGAATCAAATCTTAATATAAATTCATTTGATATTCTATCCATGACCATATCTAAAGATTCTGGATTTTCTGGTAGTGCTGTAAACATAAAATCACCTCTAAAACTACTATATATAATAGTGTGTGGATGCCGTTTTGAACCCACACACTACCGTCAAGTCTCTATTTGTCTAATACTTTTCTTATTTTATCCATTCCATTGTCATAATTTATATCAATGACAGTCAAGTTATGTTCAAAGTCTATTTTACCTATCGATAATTCTAATATATCCTCTATTGTTTCCATTATGAAATCAAATCTTCTTATTATTCTTTTAGGATTAATGTATGTATTTCCAACAAATGTGAAATATATTAAATCTCCAAAGTGATTAAATCCTAATGCTAAAGTTAAAATTGGAACAGGACTATTACTATTTATGGTGTGTATTCCTTTAGTATATCCATTTTCAGCAATTACCGCTGCACCATCAATATTAGCAAACCAGCAATTAAAACCAGTAGTATCAGCTAAAATATTAGCTACAACCTCTGCCATTCCACCACCTAAAGAAAATCCACCAATTACTAAATTTAAGTCTGTTATTTTATCGAATATAGCATTAAAATTATCTAATGCTAATTTTAAATATCCAGCATGATAAAGTTTACCTTCATATTCTTCTTTCCAAGCCATAAAATTATGAATCCAATCTATTGGTTCTTTTATTATCGAATCACTTTCTCTAAATATTAAAACTTGACCTTTTTCACATTCAGCAACATAACCCTGTAGTCCATCAACATTAAAGAAATCAATAAACTTATATCCTAAAGAAGGTAAACGTCTTTGTATTTCTTTTTTATCGAGATGTGCTAGTTTACACAATTTAACTATCTCTACTTTACGTCTGTCCATAATATATTACCTCCATTTTAAGTATTGCGTTCCTTCGTTCGTTATTTTTGCTGTCATTGCTTGTTTTCTGTTTTCACCAAGA
>CAZRJS010000045.1:0-7218 GCA_964600565.1 Candidatus Woesearchaeota archaeon
CGCTCCTTCCTGTTATTAAATAATACTCCCTGTTCTCAGCCGCATGAAACCGAACAGGCTGTTTTAAATTGAATATCTGAGCTTGTTTTAACGTGTCAGTCAATTTTCATGCATTCCAGATAGATTTTAATCTATGAGTATTATGTTGTTTTTAATCTTTCAAAAATTACATTCTCCTTGGATAAATCCATCCAGTGAGACACCAAGCACTAGCTAGAAAAGGCCAAATAAAAATTTGGCAAGATTTTCCAGCATTAATAAGTTGAAATCCAGTTAAGAATGCAAGAGTCATGAAGATAATTCTCATTGCAGCATCGATTTGATTTGCGTGTTTTATTATTTTATTCATTTCAGCACATCCAAGCTAGTTTTAATTGAGTCAGTGTTTGAATAACTAATTCCTGCCGAAGACAAGCTGTCTTCAGCTTCTAAAATTTCTTTGAAACTTTTTGGATCAAAATCTTTGCAGTCCAGGCAGGAAAAGGTTTTGTTCTTAATAGCCGCAGCGCTTAGGCAATCATTGTATTTTGAACAAGCAGGGTTTCTTTTGAGTTTTGATGTTTGTTTTTGTATTATTTTAGGTTTTATTTTTGCTGGTTTCTTTTTGCAAGCATCGCAGAGTGTTTTGTACCCTCCACGTAATCTGAGATGAATTGCTTGTCCACATTGGATACAACTGAACGTGCGCTCGGTAAGAGAGGTCTTGTGAATTGGACAAAGAATTGCTATTTTTTTTTTTCGGGAAATTGCAAGTTCGTCTTCTGTGAGATCGAACTCGCAACCACATGAGAATTTGTAAAGGATTGGTTTATGCATTGCTAAAACCAAGTTGTTTCAGAGTATTTTAGGCCACAATCGCAAATCCATGTTGTGATTATACCTTCTTTAGTTCGAGTAATCTTTAGGATTGTCATGGCTGAATTACAATTTGAACAGATCATGTATTCTCAACTTTTCCGTCAAATCTGTTTTCAGTTAAGACAGCTTCAAGTAAGATTAGGTAGTTGATCATATCACCAATCTTTTCATCTGCCATTTCTTTAGTATTTTCAAGTCTTCCATGGATGAGATCTAGCACAGAGACTAAGTGTTTAGTCCCCATACCCCATAAACTTTCTGTCATTGAAGTTCCGTTGATTCTTGCAGCTTGGCGGAAGTTGAAAAGCCTGTCTCCGTTTTGTGCATATTCATCTGCTTTTTTTCCTAGAACAGTTCCTATTTTCTCAATACGATTTTGTAATAGTTCTTCAAATCTATCTGTTGTCATTAGTTCTTTTTCAGTAATCAAGCGGCTTTGTCTCCTAGTTTTCCTAAGCGATGTTCGAATCTGGCACAATTCAGACACGCAGCGTTGTTAATTTCAAAGATGTTTCTTGTGAATAGGCAATAGTTGTAATGGATGCAGTCTGGATATCTTTCTGCTTGATCTTCTGGTACGAGTTCATATGGTATTAATCTTTTTTTTCTTTTTCGATCTTTCTGACAGATATTTTTTGCAAGTTCGGCATATTTAGCACAATCATTACAGTAAAATTTTCTAGTTTGACTGGCTTGTATTTGTATAGGTGTGTTGCATTTCACACAGAATGAACTTATAAAAGATAAATTAGCACTGTGATGTTTATGGCATGTAATTTTGTTGTGAATAAGAAATTTTTCATTAGTGATACATCCACAATCAAAATGATAAATTCTCTTCTTTGTGATATTGGATTTCATTTCTTTCGTTACTGGATTAGCAATGAAATCTTTAGCTTTTTGAACACAAAAAGAGCAATTGATAAGTGGATTATGAGATATTGAAATTTCTTCAATATTCCCACAAGCACAATGCAAAAATCTTTTAATTTTAACAGCTTTGTGTTTTAAACATCCATAAATTGTTTTTCCAGAGGTATTCCAATTGGAATACCCCGGATCTGTGCTATTATATATGCAACCACACTCGCACTCAATTGTGTAAAAGTGTGTTTTTGACATTCTACGCAGCCAATTCTTGATTTTTTGAACTTACTGTCTTCTGTAGATTTCCGTATAGAATAGCAGTCATGGAATCTTTTTTGAATTGATGAACTTCGCCTTCTTCAGTTTCGAAGAAACTCCAAATACCAGTATCAAGATCTTCTCTGATTTTACCTGTAAATGTGAAGTTTGCACCGCCTGTGAAAAGAATTGTTGTTTGAATCATGTTATTTCCTTTATATTGTTGGTTTTAGAATGAATCGGGTTTTTTACAAGACCCGAAAAACTTGATGGTATGGAGCACCATGATGAACTCTGAGACTCGATTCTCAGGCTTGCCCTTTTGTTTAAATTCGGAGGGACGCAGGCCGAAACTCGTCACCACACAAAAATTATTTCAATAGTTCCGTTCGTCCACATGAACAGACCCATAGGTTTCTTGATCGGTTGTACTTCATTGGTAAATAACAAATGCAGATTTTGACCTCATCGAAGAGACAGCCGTTATTGTCGGTTTGATAAATGCAGAATTTACCAAAGACTATTTTGTCTTTGCAGTCTTTTTCTATGCACCGCTTCATGCGTTACAGGATCGTTTTAAAGCAACACTGGCTTTAAAACTTACGCCATTTGATTCGTCAATCTGAAGTGGTTCGCCGGTCTTAGGATTTCTGCCTGTTCTGGCTTTGTTTATTTTTGGTGTGAAAATTCCAAAATCAGTTATTCTGACTTGCTTGCCATCGGTCAGCATGTCAGTCATTATTTTAAATACTTGACAGACAATCTGTTTTGTCTCTTTTTTTGTTACATCTCCGTTGATGATAGCAATAGTATCTATAATTTCTTGCCTGTTAGCTGTGTCCATGATTCAAATTCCCCGTTTTCCGACGATAAGATCGATCGGTGATTTAGTTGAGATTAGGTTCAACTCTTGAATGTTTGTGATTAAGTTAGTCACAAAAGATTTGAAAAGAGTTTCAATAAACATTTCGTATGTTAAGCCATCCAAATTAGACAGCTTTCCAATCAATATAAAAATAAACAAAATAACAATGTCCTCTGCTGGCTGATCTTGTTCAGAGATAATCAATTCAAGACATCTATAAGAATCTGTGTTGATTAGCAGCTCTTTCAAGTGACCAATTTCAACAGGAACACATATTGCTGTTTTTTCCATGTCTAATATGATTTGCTGTAAGTATAATTCTGAGAGTGTCATTTTAAACCAAACTCCAAGTCTTTTAGGTATTCATTACAAGTTGAACATCCGATATCTATTTTGTTTGTTGTGCAAGCTTTAGCCATACAATTGTCATAGAAAAAACAATCGTAATTTCTCAGTGGCGGTGTTGTCTCGTATTCTTGCCTCTGACGTTCTTGTGCTATTTTCACACATTCTATTGAACAGAATTCTCGTTTCATGATTTGTGTTATTGATTTGTATTGAATAAAAGCTCCACAGATTTTGCAACGTTTGAAGACGTAATCTATGAATTGATTATGAACTAAGCATTGATATTGTGAACCGATCCTGCTGAGTATTAAGTTGGATGAACTAATTACACATCCACATTTAAACAATACTACTCCTCCAGCTATTGAATAGAGTTGTTTCAGTTCGGATTTGCTCTTCTGAGGATTTGACATCGCAACCTGTAAGTGAAAAGTTAAAAAATAAAGAAGCTATGAAGTTTGTAGGTTTGTTTTCATTGATAGCATCTTGGATTCGTTCAGTTCTATGTGGTAATTTTATTTCTCCGGCAATGGATTGGAAGTCGTTGTGTCCTGTCTGTTTGAAAGAAAATCCTGAAATTTTTGGCATTGCGTCCCCAACTTGACTTCTTTTAAAAAGTTCTGGATAGTTTTTGGTGAGAGATTGATTTCATTTTTTTCTAAGTAAGCTCTCAGTGTTTCCCATGTTGGTTTCTCACTAGAGAGGTCTTTGGTGATTTTTGTTTTTAATTCGTTTGTGAGTTTTCTATATCTGGAGCCGCCATGGGATCGTGTAACTAGATTCATTTTTTTAAGTAAATCTGCCACCCATGTAGTTGAACTATCAAATCTTAATCCTATTATTTTTAGAGATATCTTATGTGTATAATACATTTCTACAACAGCTTCTGAAACATACTGATAACCAAGTCTATTTGCTGACGCTGTTTTTTCTTTAATGAATTTCAATCTAAGTTTTCTATCCATTTCTTGATAGGAGTCTGTTTTTAAAATTGGTATAGTATAGACTCCTATTGGTCTGACAATTAATCCTGCTTTTTTGAAAAATATATAAATCCAACTAGGCTGTGTTTCTCTAAGAGTTTTTACAATCATTAATCCAGAATCTTGTTTGTTGTAATATTTATCAATTAAGAATTCTGACAGTGTTGTGTAGCCGAGTTTGTTGGCTATATCTAATCTGCTTTTGTGTTTTTTCATCTTAATCAAAAAATCTTCATCTAGTTTATTGAAATCCATAAAATCCTTTAATTAAAATTTTTTTCTTTGTTATAAAGGATTTAGGCGTAACTTTCAAGGTTTTTCTTTTTGATAGTTTGGTGATTTTATTCAGGGATTGATGGAAATTGATAATAGTTGCTTCGGCTTGACGATCCAGGCTGAAGTAGAATCAAGTTATCAAGAGTTCTGGTAACTGCTACATAAAACAATCTGTGCATGTTATCTTTGGCTTCTACAGAGGACATCCACTCTTGTTGGGCACTCCAACTGATATCAGGAGCCACAAAGACATTGTCTGCCTCTGTGCCTTTGAAACTATGAATTGTACCTATGACAATTTTGGGTGTTTCATTTAGAATTTTATGATTGTTGTTGTTTTTGTCTATAATTGACAGTGGATATTCTAAAGATTTTTTGATAGTTGCGTTGCAGACTGATTTAAGCCAATCTAAGTCTCTATTCAATGCAGGCTCGATTGCATCAGTATGAAAAAGATCAGTCAAGTATTCTCGGCAAGTGTGAAGTCCTTCTGTTCCTTTGATCATTTCTTCTTCGAGCATTGTTATAAGCTTTTTCCCTTGAACTTTCAGAAGTCCAGGAGTTGTTTTTGTTGAAACTTTGATATTTTTGATCCAGGCCAAGAGTTGCTGTGTTGACCAGTATTTTTCGTCTTCTCCTGTTTCTAAGAAGTTATAGAGCATACTAGATGCTTTGGTTCCCATAGGATTTAAGCGTCTATCAGATGGTTTGTATGGATTATGGAATGGTAATCCCATCTCTTTCATCATTGAGGTTGTGTGCTGGAGCATGTATGCACAGGATGCCATTATCATAGACGTTCCTGATAGGTCGTTGATTAATTCTAGCATTTCTTTTGGCTCATCGATTGACATATTGTGGCCTATGGAGACGTTGCCGATTTCATTGGTTGATAAATAGTTTTTTGGTTCTCGGAATGAGATCTTGTCTGAGATTTTCATTGCGTAGGCATGAGGTTTTTGTGGAACTCGATATGATTGTTGCAAGAAGATTTTATTTTCAATAGGAATTTCTGGAAGTAGTACTGATTTAATGTCTACCCCTGAAAAACTGAAGATGGCCTGATCATCATCCAGTGATAAATAATATTCTGGTATAGATTGACCCCATGATCTTATTAATTTCATTTGTAGTGGGGTTAAGTCCTGTGTTTCATCAGTAACAATACATTGGACTTTGAATGGAGGAATTGGTAGATCTTGTAAGGCAATTTCAATCATATCTGTGTAATCAATACTGCCTTTTTTCCTTTTGTATTCATACCAGTCAGAATGAAAATCTTGAATTACTTGAGGCCAAGTTTCAATAGGTGATAATTTATTTCTTAGAATTTGATATTCATTGTAGAGTTTGCCAGCCCCAGCGTCATCGGACTGGTCGGGATTTCCTCTTGATATCTTCCATTCTGGATCACCATGTTCTTCATTCCAAATCTTTGTGTCAACGAGTGGTGTCTTCCCTATAGCATTGTAGCAGATGCTATGTAGCGTTCCGAATTGTTGATCATCGATATTGATTTCTGGTATTATTTTTTTAGCCTCGGTTGCAATGTGGATTGCTGCTGTTTTTGTAAAGCTAGTGATCATGACTTTGTCTGAACCATATTTTTGCATCATTTCTGGAATGATCTTATGGCACAAAGTGAACGTCTTTCCACATCCGGGAGGCCCAAAAATTCTCTTTTCCATTTTTTATCTCCTCATCTTTATCGAAATTTCTTTATAGAAGTAATCCAGATCATCTTCGGTAATATTGATTTCAATTTCACCATCTTTGATTTCCGGTGCAAATTCCATATCGAGCTCAAGACCATTTATTCTGACTGTTATTGGGTATGTCTTGATCTGTTCTTCAGCGACAGCTTCGATGTGTCTGTTGATGGCTTTGTTGATTTCGTGAGGTAAAGAGTTCATAATTCGCTCCTTTAGTTGTTTACAGTGCGTTGTACAATTCTCTCTGTTGATCCTTTGACAGTATTTTCTTCCAGACCTTCTTCAAGTTCCGGTATAAGGTCATCCGAGCTTCGTTCATGCTTTCCGTCATTGATCCGATCTGATCTTGTTTGTCTCTGATTTCACACAGACTCTTTAAGATCTCTTCATGTTTAATTTGTTGAGCAATTGTGATCAACGCTTCTGTGTGTCGGTTGTCGTTTGTGTAATTTTTAACTTGTTTTCTCATGGATCTGAACGCTCGCTCATCTATTTTCATTAGAATTCCTTTGTGTTTTGTTGTGGATTAATGAGTCAAAGACTTCAAAAAAAGAATTTAAAATTTTGATTTATCAAAAAAAACATTAACATCAAAAATAATCTTTCTTTTTGATAGTTCAAGAAAATAAAAAAAGCTCAAGGATTCTGAGCTTTTTTTCGGGTCTGTTTTTTACTTTAAGTCATCAATTATTACGCTCCAGGCTTCAACAGTAGTGCCATCACTTATCATGATATCTCTTTTTTTGCATTCAATTTGAGACATAATATTTCGCATTCGAGTGAGGTTAAGCCCGTTGTCGAATGTATTTTTAATGTATTTATGCAGTCCGACTGGATCAAAATACAGGATGCCATTATATAACAGGGTTTCATTAGCTTTATTGTTGTACCTTGATGTATCTTTTTCGACTGACTGAGTATCTGCATATCTCAAGATCCAGTCTTTCAGTTTTGGCTCATTAAAGACTTTTTTATCAGTTTCGATGACGATCATAATTTCATTCAACCAATTACTGACATTTTGCCATTGCTGTTTGTTTAGATTGAAATG
>CAZRJS010000046.1:0-1567 GCA_964600565.1 Candidatus Woesearchaeota archaeon
CGAAGACCACCATCTTCGTGATCCTCTGGCCGATCTGGTGCTGGCTCCATAAGCCATGGTGGAAGTTCATAACGGCGACTCACAGCCTTGAATTGTCGTACAAGTCGAACGTGGGTCGTCGAAAGGTGTTGGAGTCGGACAGGTTCCGGCAGTTGTTCGCCACGGACTGGTCACTTGATGAAGTGACGAAGGGCCTGATCACGAACACGGCTGGCGGTGAGTTTCGGTCAACGGCTGTAGGTGCCAGGGTCACGGGCAACCACGCTCACGTTATCATCCTCGATGACCTTCTGACCCCCTCACAGGCCCTCACGACGGAGCGAACCAAGCACCTGGACTTCTACACGGATGAACTGGACTCACGGCGTGTGCCTGGTCAACCTGACCGCACGGTAGGGGTCATGCAACGCCTCTACTCTGGTGATATTATCGGGCACCTTGAGGAACTGGGCTACTGGGACGCCATGTTGTCCCTTGCTTGCGAGTATGACCCCGCCCTGGACACTGGCCCCACCTGCCTTGGGTGGTCGGACTGGCGGACGGAGCCCGGCGAACCCTTGTCGGAGACCATGTACCCGGCTCAAAAAAGGGCCATGATGAAGCGGAGCCCTCGTCTATGGGCCACGCAGTACCAGCAGCAACCGTCGGGTGGTGACTCGTCTATGATCAACGTGGACTGGTTCGTGCGGGATGACCTGCCCACTGAGTATGACCTCATGTGGACGGCCTGGGATCTCACTTTTGGGGACGGCCCAAAATCCGACGAGACGTGTGGTGTGCTGTTTGGGTTGAAGGACGGACAGACCTACGTCGTGGACGTAGTTCATGGTCAGATGCACTTCCTTCAGCAACTTGACGCCATTGAAAAGATGGCCAGCCAGCACCCGGTGTCATGGAACCTGATCGAGAAGAAGGCGAATGGTGCCGCCGCCATTATCACCCTCCGACGGAACGCCGCTCACCGGAAGATCCGTGGCGGGTTGATCGCATGGGCCTCCTCCACCAAGAAAGAACTGCGGATCGCAGCCGCCACGGGCTTCATCGAGGGTGGGTTGATCAGCCTGCCCAAGGATGGCAAGGCGGCATGGCTGCCCGCCTTCCTGGCTCAGGCCGATGCCTACCCTTTGGTTAAGAATGACGACATCATGGACGCCTTCTCTATCGGGGTACTGGCCGCAGAAGCCCGGATCATGGCGGCACGTAAGAAGCCAACCCCGAAGGGTGGTGGTGGCGGGGGTGGGTCGTCCACGGGTTCGATGCGACCCAGCGTGGGCGATGTTCAACAGACCATCGGCGGGCGCAAGTTTGGCGGGGTGGGCGGCAAAAAGTGGTAGACTTTACCGCCACTTGCCTGCAAGCGTGTATCCTAGTACATTAACAAGTGACGTGGCCGCTAAGGTGGCCCCCTACCCACCTGGAGAAAATCCATGTCCCGCACAAAGCACGTTGCACGAGTTGGTACTACAGGCAAGAGCACTGAGTCCGCCGCTGCGCTAACCCAGTATGACGGCACCGGCCAGACTACGACCGCACTCGACACCAACGTACAGGACGCCATTGACGGCCT
>CAZRJS010000046.1:1667-7119 GCA_964600565.1 Candidatus Woesearchaeota archaeon
CGACGCCATTTCCGGTGGTGCCCTCTCCGTCGATGAACTGGCCGCTGTCACTGGTGCTGCTGCACCCAGCGCTGCCAACGTGTTTGCCACTATGGCAGACGCAGGTGGTGGTAGTGGTGCAGTGCTTGAGTCTGTCACGGTCGAGACGGGTTCCATCGCAACTACTGCATCCAAGAACTTCAATATTGATATTGCTTCCAGCCATATCCTAATCGTTGGTGCCACCATCACTCGTACCGTGGGCGATACCATCGGGGTGGATGTTGCGACCTATGATAAGGACGACTTCTCCGACGCATACTCAGCCATCTTCGGTTCGGCGGATGGATATGGAGATCCACAGGCGATTGCTGCAGCACCTATCGAGGGGCCGAGCTACATTGAGTCCGGTAGTGCTATTCAGCGTATCCTGCCCTACATTGATGTTGATGGAACAAGCGAATTGCATCTCCAGGTCAAGAACACCGACCCCAACGCCTCCGGCAATGCGGCCGAGTTCACGTTGGTGCTTCGATACTTCGACGTATCCTAATCGGGCTCTTGGCACCTGATATCCTCCTACCCCGCCTAACCAGGAGTGAGCCCATGGGCCTCGGCAAAACCATCCTCCGCATGTTCGCTCCGAGCCTGTACGCCGCCACCACTGCACCCGTGGCATCCATCACTCTCGTGAAGTCGGATATCAAGGGGGCCTTGTCATCCTCTGGCACGCAGGTCATGTCTGGGCGCATCACCGGCTATGAACTGAACCCCGACCTTGCTGGGCAGGGTAAGTGGGCGCAGACCGCCCGTCAGATGCTCCGCACGGACTCCCACCTGCGTGCCCTGGATAGGGTCACACGCCACGCTCTCAAGTCCCTGGAGTGGAGGACGGAAGCCGCCTCTGACAGCCCAGAGGCTATCCGCAACGCCGACTTCATCAACGAAGCCTTCGGCTGGGGTGGCGTGGCAGGCAGGATGGACGAGCCCTGGGAGGCATACGTTGACGTGATCTCCCACTTCACGTCCGTCGGTTTCAGGACGCTCGAAGAGGTATACAAGATCGAGGATGGGCAGGTTTGGCTCAAGCGTCTGTCCGATATGGAGCCTGACTCCATCGACTACTGGGTGCCTGACACCAACACGGGCGAACTGGCCTATGTCCGGCAGTCGTGGCTGGCTATGGGCGAACCACAGCCCCGTGCCGTGCCTGCCCACAAGATGCTGATCTTCACCCTGGACAAGACCGGACGCAACTGGGAAGGCATCGGCCTCTTCCGTTCCGCCTACATCTGGCACGTTTTCACCAAGCACCTGACCAACCAGTCGATGATCGCCGTCGAACGGTGGGCCTCGCCCGTGCCCCTAGTCACGGTCGACCGGGCTGCTGGCAAGGGTGTGGTTTCTGAAGGCATCCCCGGTGAGGATATCTACACCGGCCCCCAGATGGATCAGATGATCGATGACTCGAAGAACATGGCGTCCGGTTATCGCACCGGCTCCGTCGCCTTCGTCATGGACAACCCCGTGGCGAAGTTGGGTATTTTCGGTCAGGGCATCATCGCAGGGGTCAAGGAACTCACGGAGGCTCTTCGGCACGCCGACAAGGAGAAGAGCACCCTGTACCTCTGCGGGTGGCTTGAACTAGGCGTCGAAAACACGGGCTCCCGCAGTGTGGGTGAGGTTCACCACGCCGCCTTCCGTGCTGCCGTGGTCAACCTCGGTGACATCATCAAGAACGCCTTGAACGGTCGGAACCGTCCGGGCGGCGGCACCATCGAACGGCTGTTGAAGATCAACTTCTACGGTGCCAAGCCCGTCCCGATGAGTGAGATGCCCCAGGTGGTACACTCGGGGCTGGGTGCAGACGCCCTTTCCGACGCCCTCGCCCAGATCCCCCAGTTGATCGGGTCGGGTGTCCTCGACGCCACCACGGCTCTCAAGCAGAGGGTCGCCGCCCTTTTGGATGTTCCCTTCGATGAGGCCGCCCTTGCCGAGCAGGGCGTTACCCGTGAGGATCTGGATGGCATCAAGGCTGACCTGGACTCCCTGGTGAGTTCTCTTGGAGGTGAAGCGTGACGATGGAAAACAAGTGGTGGGCCGGTGAGTGGTGGTCTATCACCCCCGAGGCTGCCCACCGTATCCCGACGACCGCTGGCCCCGGAGACCCCGGGTCTGTCGGTGTCATGGCCCCATACACCGTGGATGCCGATGGAACGGCTGCTCTGGCCGTCAAAGGTATCCTTGGGGTATCGGTGGTGGGCTCCTCTTACAAGGGCCTCACGGACGCCGCAAGGGCGGCTGACGCCGATCCCAAGGTCAAGGCCATCAGGTTCGACGTGAATAGCCCCGGTGGTCTGGTCGCAGGTGCGCACGAGGCTGCACGAGCCATTCACGGGCTCACTAAGCCCACCCTGGCCCTCATATCTGGCGAGGCATGTAGCGCCGCCTACTGGCTGGCTTCTGCGTGCGACTCTATCGAGGCCAGCCCCACTGCCGTGGTGGGTTGCTTGGGTACGATGATCACCATCGTAGCCCCGCCAGAGGGCAAGGATAGCCCCCTGGTGAAGATCATTGCGTCGCAGACCCCCAGAAAGGGTGCGTCCCCGGCTTCCGAGGATGGACACGGGCAGTATCAGGCGGTTTTGGACGCCCAGGCTGCTGTTTTCCTCAATGACGTTGCAGAGTTCCGTGGTATTTCTTACAGTGAAGTGTCAGGTCAGTACGGGGGAGGTGCTATGATGGCAGCGACTCCGGCCCTGGAAGCAGGGATGATCGATTCAGTTACCGGCTCCGCCCTCGCTGCTGAGCCCTCAGAAGGAGAAGCCGATATGGTCGACGCCGAAAGCAAGGCCCTGACCCCGGAAGAGCAGATCAAGGAACTTGAGAAGCAACTCGAAGAGAAGAACGCCATCGTTCTTGACCTCGAAGACCGTCTCAAGAAACTCGAAGAGGCTGCGTCCAAGGACGCGGGTGCCGAGGCTGCCGCAGAGGATATGACGGAAGAGAAGCCCGAGGAAGTCCCCGAGGCCGTCGCACTTCTGACTGCCAAGATCACCACCATGGAGGCTAATGCCGCCGTCGCCAAGCGTGACGCCGACATCGACACCCGTATCGCTGGTGGTTTTATTGCCCCCAGCGAGAAGGCCGTGGCCGTGGCTCTGTTCGACGCCGAGCAGAGGGGTGAGCACACTCTCTTCACCGACACCTATGCGAGCCGCACCGAGGCGGTCGTGGATCTCACCGTCCATAGCCATGGTGCTGAAGAGCCCACGCTCTCGAATGACCCGGCAGATGCCCTGATCCAGAAGGCCGTCGCTTACTGCGAAACCCACGACATGAACCCGGATGGCCCCGACTTCGGTGCTGCCCTCATTCACGTCCAGAACGCCACCCGCTGAAGGGCGAGGAGTAGTTTCCATGTCTGTTTATGATTTCACCGTCAAGGCCAAGTGCTGCGTCGACAATGACCCCACCACCCCCGAGGACTTCTCGGACAAGGGTGGCTGCGCCGTCAAGATCGAGCCGGGCGGCAAGGCGTCCCTGGCTGTCAGTGCGACCTACGCTGACCGTCCGCATGGCGTTATCAAGTACGCCACGAAGACCAGCACCGATGACGTGTCCGCCGACATCTTCCGTGATTGCACGGTCGTGGTTCACGGCTTCGCAGACTGCATCGCTGGTGCAGATATTGTTCCCGACGTGGACGACGACACCCTGGTCACCTACGACACCAACGGTGCGATCATCCCGATGGTGTTCCCGGCCGAGGGTGCGTCCTCCCTCTCGTACTGGAGCCTCGGCTTCATCTGTTCCGAGCGTGGCGAGACCGTGGGGGCTGGCGATAAGATTCGCATCTTCGTCAACCCGCAGTTGTTCGGCAACTTCTACGCCGCAGGCTGATAAATTTGTAGGGACGCACGGGGTCTATGGGTAGACCCCGTGACAACTGAAAATAGGAACCGAGGAGAAACCTCATGCCCATGTACCCCGGCACCTCGAACGTGCGTCCCGTCAACACCGTCCTCTCGAAGGCTGTTGCGGGATATGCCAACGCTCCGAAGAACTTTCTTCAGGATCGTCTCCTGCCCGTCCTCTTTGACGGCTCCAACGTCCCCGAGGGGCAGGATCACTTCGTCACGGCCACCCTCCAGCGTTGGAAGGCCAACGCAATGTTCGGGGATCCCACCCGCAACACCGCCATCTCCCGTGGCCAGGACTACCCCCGTGGTCGTGGTGGGGACTTCGATCCCCTGACCATCACGGCGCAGAAGTACGGCTCGATCTGCGAGGTTCCCTATGAGGACATCAAGTCCTTCCAGGGAGGCCCGACGCCCTATGAACTTCAGCAACTCTCCGTTGAGGTTCAGACCGTCCGCATCAAGCGTGAGGGGATCCTGGCCAAGTTGTTCTTGAACAACAACAACTGGACGAACACCGCCGCTCTGTCCGCACTGACCTTCTGGTCTGCTGCCACGTCCGATCCGAACGGCGACTTCATCACCGCGTGCGATACGGTCGAGCAGTACGGCGAGAGCCCCAACGTCTGCGTGCTCACTCGTGACGCCGCCACCCTGCTCCGGCAGAACGACGCCTTCCTTGAGTTCGATGACACGTCCACAGACCGCACCGTCTTCAATGACGAACGCCTCATGGCCGTCATCAAGAGCCGCTACGGCATCGACCATGTCTTCATTGCCAAGGCGATGATGAACACGTCGAGCGACCCCGACGCCGCCCCCACCATGGCGGGTATCTGGGACTCCGTGACGGACTCGGACGACAATGACATGCACGCCTGCATGTGGATCGGCGTCCTGCCGATGGACGCCGCTGGCAACCCCATCAGTGGCCCCAAGGCTGGCCTCATGGACAAGGGTGGCGATATCGTTCCGATGGTCTCCACCGCCGCTGGTCAGGTCATCGTGGACGGCTGGACGGTCGAGACAGAGGCTTCCTTCGACGACGACCTTATGAAGCACAAGATCCGGTACTTCGAGTCGATCTTCATCGTCTCGGAACTGTACGGCTACCTCCTGACCAACATCGACGAGGCTGCCTGATCTAGGGGGTGCCCGTTAGGGATCACCTGACGGGCACCTGCATCGTAATGAACTAGGACAACACCTGGAGGACTCCCCCATGCCCAAGCAGCTCTACCGCTACTGCCCCGCCCGTTCTGGCCACCGTGTCAAGATCGGCCGCAAGACCTACTTGAAGGCCGACCAGTGCATCTACCTCACCCCCGAGGAAGCGGACACCCTGCCCCATATGCGTCCCGTTGATCCCGATACGGGTGAGTTTCTTGATCTGGATGACGTGAAGCCCGAGCCCATCGTGATCATCGAGATCCCGCCCGAGCCGGTCAAGGAAGAGGATATCCTCACCCTCGACCCCGTGGAAGATGAGCCCGAGCCCGAGGTGCTGGACGTGCCTGTGGCCAAGAAGAAGCGCAGGGCACGTAAGCCCCGTG
>CAZRJS010000047.1:0-7088 GCA_964600565.1 Candidatus Woesearchaeota archaeon
TTTTCATTCCTTTATTAACACTACTTTAACATAACTTTTTCATTACCACTTGTCAATAATTATTTACATATGTTAAACCTTTTCCTTTATCTATCAACATTTTTAGGAAGAAAATGAATCTATCAACATTTTATCAACACTTTATTTAAAAAAGAGTTTATATTTAAAATATGGTATCAAAAAAACGGATGATTTACGAATCTACCCAACGAAGGAAACGAGAACATGGATGAAGTTCAAGAAAACAATGCAATAGATGAAGAAAAGATAGCACAAGTACTTGCAGGTGAGCGTTCGCACTCCGAACTAACTGAAGCTGAGCTAGATGTTGCTGCTGATAGACAAGAAACTGCTCTTAACGGAAACGAAGAGGAACAGTCAACAGAAACACTTGATGTCGAGGAAACAACAATTGTTCCCGTTTCTATGGAAGATGGAATAAATGCCATTGACAAAGATAAAGAGATTAAGACGCATCTTGCTGAAATAAATAGGTTGAAACAAATTGCAGATGATAGGGATGGAAAGTTAAAGAAAGCACAGAGTGATCCAGAATTTAGAAGAAAACTTTTTGGAGAAACAGACAATGTGACCGTAGATGAAAACAAAGATTATTTAGATGACAAGTATCTTGCAACACTGGAGGTAAAAATTGAAGCACTCGAAAGAACCGCCCAAGAAAGAGCCACTAGAGAAGAAAGGTCAGATAAAGAGATTGAGCTTAAACGAACTCAACTCTCACTCTTTGAAGAAATTAATGGTTTACAAGGTCAATACGCCTCTCTCGCTACTTCTGAATCTTTTCAATCAATAGACGCAAAAATAACAACATGGCAAAAAACAGCACTAGAGAATAATGTAGATGTTGACAAGTATGTAGCAGACGCAGGATACAGGAAAAAAGCTGATTCATTAGGTCATAAGATCAATGTATCGCCAGAAGACTTGCAGAAGGCGTGGAGTATATACGATGTTTATTCTGACTTCAAGAAAGAGAAAGAAGATGGCTATAAAACTTCACTAAGTAGAGTTTTTAAAGATAGTCCAGTGTACGACAAGCTATCGAAGCAGAAATACGCTTCGCACATAGCAGCAGACGATGACGCTTTAGAGCAACTGCTCAGGCAGAGAGAGAAAGAACCGATGATAATGAGTCCAGGATCTAATAACGCAACACCAAAGGTACAAGCCTTTGAGGTGGCAGTGATGGAAATGGAGTCAATAGCATCTAAGTCTTTTATAACAGAAGCCGATAACAAGCGTTATACAGAATTAGAACGAGTTGTAGATAGCTATGACGAATATTAACAATGGAGGCCAAAATGGCATCAGATTTAAAAGGATCAGCTAATGTAGCTGGACAAATAGGTAGTGATTGCGCTGGACAAGATGTAGATCTAACAGACGACACACAATTAAAGGTAGATGGAGACGTTGGCGAAACTGGACAAGGTCTCACAATGGTCTCACCAGATGGCAGCGTGTTCAAGATTGCTGTTACTAACGCAGGTGGATACACCGCAACCGCTTTTACAGCATAAAGGGAACTAAATAATGCCAGTTAACTCAAGAACAACAGCAAACCTAACTCAGGTAAAATATAATAACCAACTAAAACGAACAGTTGAAGGAGATGATATATTTTCTCAATTCAGAGGAGATATTACAGGACAGAACGTACTTCCTGGAACTATCATTGCAGTGAAAAAACAAAAAGGTGCAACTAAGCTATACATGGGGCTTGTTAAGCCTCTGACAGGCGCAGGTATCTCAGGGCGTTCTCCTGTTTCAGGACAAGAGAAGAAATTAGAATTACTTGACTATACAGCTTATGCAAATGAGTTTAAAGCAGGTGTTAATGTAGATAAGTTTGGTATTGATGCAGTTGGTAATGAACCTTATGGTTTGTTAAAAATTGCTGTGCCTCTTCTTGGTGATTTCATGGAGAAATTCAAAGGAACACACCGTAGAGAAGCTCTTAATCAGCGTTTTTCTTCTAATTTAGTATCGGCTCCAAGTTCACGTACACTTCACATTAACTCAAATGTATTTGTTGGCGGTGTTGCAGCAGCTTTACAACCTGCTTATAGTGATGAGCTAGATACATATGCAACAAACATTAATACAGCTATTCCAGATACAGCAGATGCATCTCATCAGATGAACTTTGCAGGAATTAAACTTCTTGAAAAGTTTGCCATTACACAGAAGCGTATTAAGCCTCTTCCTAATGGTAAATATGTTGTGACAGTGCCTACTAATCAGAAATACATCCTTATGGACACAACTTCTGGTCTTGGTAGCCTCTTCATGGCATCTGGCGAGCCTAGCATG
The DNA here is from genome assembly GCA_964600565.1 of Candidatus Woesearchaeota archaeon. Classification (GTDB taxonomy): domain Archaea; phylum Nanobdellota; class Nanobdellia; order Pacearchaeales; family GW2011-AR1; genus CAZRJS01. Next base: position 2,335 of record CAZRJS010000047.1, read on the forward strand.
AACCTTAAGAACTGGATTGGTGAATGGGGGCGCTTAATGTTTGTTGAAGACCAAAGATCTTCTATGCTTACAGCTACAGATAGCACTTCTGCGACATTAGTATGGACATACACTACTGTTACAGACTCTCGACCTGCCGCAGCCGCAGATGGTTGGGACGTTGCGTACTTACTTGGGCCTGATGCTGTTTGTGAGCTTGAGCTTGAGGCACTTCACCTTGAAGATGACCCAACAGTTGAATATGGCCGTGAGAAACGTACTGCTGCTTTTGCAAACTATGGTGATCAACTCATGGAATGGCAAGATGGGACAGATGTAATGAAAAACTATGGATCTATTGTAGCTCTATTCGCTTCTTTAGTATAACATAATAATAAAAGGAGGGGCACAAGCCTCTCCTTACTAAAATCCAAAATAGAAGGATAAAAAATGGCAAAATTTCAAAAAGCAAAATGGATAGCAACACACCCTGGTGGAGGAGTTCACATACAAGGTTTTGTTGAGCGCAAGCAAGAAGTTATACAAGACAATAAAGGAAGACGTAAAATTTTAACAGACAGAAAACCTGTTTCGATCACTGTTATTCCATCGAGAGAAGAAGAAGAAGTAGAAGTGACTGAATATGGATCAAAACATATACTTGAACTTGGTGATTTTATTGTTCAAGATAATGTAGAGAATAGGAAAGTATTGAAACATTTTGTATTAAGAGGTGACATATCACTTGATGACTTTGAACTTCAATGTGAGATGGAGGGTGTTGAGATAGAACAAGATGAGTATGAAGAAATAGATACAAGTAAGGAAGTGACGTATTCTACACCAAAGAATAGTATTGCAGCAAAAGAAGATAGAACAAAAGCTAAATCAGAGCATTTTAAAACAATGAATGAAAAAGATAGGTCTGATAAGCTTGCAGAAATAGCTCCTTTTGAGTGTCTTACTAATATTAAAATAGGAAGAGAACACATTTTACTTGAGCTTGTTAATAAAGGCATAAAGAGCCTTGATGACCTTGCAGAAGTGGAGACAAGTGTTCTATTAAGTATAAAAGGTGTAGGTGAGAAGCTTGCATTACAACTAAAAGAACAGGCAACCGAACTAACGGTGCCAAAGGAATAGAATGTTAACTGCTGATTATATCAATTGGGTGAAAAAACGCACAGGAATGCAGGCTACAGATGAAGAGGTAAGAGTATTAATAAACTCAGCCCAGAACAAAATATTTTCTTTTAATACATATTTTAATAAAAAGAAGCCTCAGAACTCGTGCATTTTAGCTACTACACTTGGTATACAGCAGTATACATTATCTGACACCAACATACGACAAGTGAGTAGACTTTATACAGTTGATGGTTACGACCAAAAGGTTGATGTTGAGGTTCAGGTTGAGGAGGCTATTAATCCTGGTGATGGTGTTGTTCTTTATTTTGCAGAAGATCCAGGCACTACAACTGACGAGTATTATTACGATGCCTATACGTGGCCTCAGAATGGTCAAATAACAAATGCATCAGTGAGTCTAAGTGTTCCTGAGAAGATTCAGACTGATTATTTATTTTATTTAGTGTCCGTTATGTTGGAAGTTGACAAAGACGGCAGAAGTATATATAATAGAGAAGAGGAGAAGTATTACGAGAGAGACTTCTTTACATTCGCAAATCAAGGGGCGAGCATTGAACCCAACATACCAAATGAGCAAGGGTTCTAATGAAAGGCGCACAACGCACACGCACCAGAGCACAAAATTTAGCTGAAATTGTACAGAAGCAAGGCGGTTTTCTCACTGGGCTTAATCAAGATTCTCCTAAGAGTGATGTAGGCGACACTCAGCTCACCGTATTAAAGAATGCCATACCATTTAGAGATAGAATTGACGCAAGAGGTGGGTTAAAACCTACAACTAAATACAAGGCAGAGGCTACATTTGATGAGTCTTTATTTGGTCGTAATGTGGACACTTTATATTACGATGAAGATTGGGACGAAATATTTTATAGTGATGGCACAGTGAAAGTCACTGGTACAAAGGCTCTAACATATTGTGAAGCTTTACATCCAAGATATCTTGAGGGTATTAAATTTGTAAGAGCAAATGATAAGATAATTGTCTGTAGTGGTGGAGGCACAGTAAACTCTATAATAGAAGATAGAGGAGCAGATTTTTTTATAAGACCACTTTATTCTCAAAATTTCTTTCTTCCGGTAACAAAAACGCCTTTGATTACAAACAGTGATGTGGGAACAACATTTCAGTATGCCTTTATTTATTCATTTGTTAGAATAATAGACGGTGTAGTTCTATTTGAAAGTCAGTATTACACCCCTATTCTTAAAGGAAATTCAGTAGAATTAAACGGAACAGTAACACCATATTCAGTTACAACTTCTGCAAACAATAAACCTACACTTCATTATGTTGCTGGAAGTGCTGATAATCTTTTTACTCACATACGTTATTATAGAACAGAAGACTTAGGGAGCGTTGCTCTTCCAGTATCAGAAAATTTATTACAATATAATTTTTATAGAGTTGGTGACGCTGTTCTTAATGGCATTGAGACTACACCTGTATTAACATCTAATAGTGACCTAAATGTAACCGATTCTATTATGGTTATTGATTTAGCAACCTATCCTCCTTTGTGGCAAGCTGGATATGTTGCTATGCCTCAGAATAGTATAGCTGACGCAAGTAACGGTATGCTTCTTATGAAGAATGAAGGTAGTGAGATAAATTATTCCCCTATTATGTCTGGTGATGCTCAAAAATATCTTGGTTGGTATAACCCTTTTTACCAATATAGTAAAGGTGTGAATGGTGATGTGACAATGATAAAAGATGTTGGAAGTGGATGTTTAATAACAACAGCTAATAGATCATATTATATTGACACAGCTAGTAAAATAGAGAATGAAGGACAGAGAGCTTTAGCTATTTATACGCCTATACTTGCAGACGTAACAATGATCAGTAAAAACATTGGTGTAAGCCTAAATCAGAGAATGAGTGTTATTGAGGCTAATGAAGGTAGTTTAATTGGCTTTACATCAGATGGATCTATAAGAAATTTTACAAATGGAAGGTGGGGAGTAGACTTAACGAAAGATAAGATGCAAGGCATCACAGTAGGACTTATAAAGGAATATGGATTGCAAGCGTCTGCTGTATTTTCTAATGACGCTTATTACTTAACATACACTGTTCTAAAAACAACATTTAACGATAGTGAGTATAATAAATTTTACACACTAAGACTTGGAACAACGGAACAAAGCGGATATGGATTTAGTGTATTTACAGGAGAGCCAGATGCAGACGAAGTAGCTTTAAGAGATTCGCTTGGTGATGTAGCAGGTAGCTTGGCTTATATGCAAGAAGCAAGTGGGTGGCCTTTTTTAGCTAATGAAGTAATGTATGATAACTTAACTCCTTTTGTAACAATAAAAGATGTACTTCATTGTATTAGATCAGATGTAGATTATACATCTGCTGTTCTTCTTGAATATACAGGTGATAAATTTGATAAGAAGTTAAATAAAGATGTTATTGACGGATTTACAGGAGCAACTACACCAGTTTATGATAACACAGTTTATCACGATATTAATACAGAAATAGAGTTTCCAGAGGTTACGCCTGAAAGCGAAGGTGATTTTATCTATTTCCTCAGAGCAAACTTTTACCTTAGAGCTGACAGATTTAGTTACAAAGTGACAAGCGAAACCACTAAAGGTTATGAGATAACAAACACCAACATTGAGAGGGTGACTCTTGCAGATACAGAATTTAGCATGGATGTTCGTTCTGGTGAGACTGACGAGATAAAAGCCTCTAATGAAGTGTTTGAACCTACAAAAGCAGTTGTTCTTAACAGAGATGTTCAAGACCATAGAATAAGGCTTACATTAAAATCAGATGTTTCTGGTTTTCAACTAACTGGAATGGAAAGCCACTTTAAGAGAGATATAAGAAAGAATATAGGTGTTACAGACACTCAGACAGATATAGAGGCACTTAACACTGATATGTTTATACATATTAACCAGAATATAGCTAATTTGTGTGTAGGAACAGATAGAAGTGCTACATTTGACATCGGATCTCCTATTGAAGGAGCTTTTTTGAAGCACAATCCTGAGCCACAAGTTGAAGGAGCTGTACCAACCTTAGAAACAGATCCGGCAGGAGACACATATGCTGTTGTTGTTAATAGTGATATGGAATTTGAAGTGATAGAGCCTATAAGTATAACAGCTTGTACATTAATGCTATGGAGAAAGGCTGTTAATTCAATAGAATATAAATTTGGATGGAATTCTGAAGCTACTGATCTATACATTATAGAAGTGATAGGAACAACTATTAAATTTTATGAAGTGATAGCAGGAGTAAAGACAGAGCTTTTAACAGACACAGATGCTACTTCATGGGAGCATTATGCCATTGTATACAATAGTGGATGGACTTTGTACAAAGACGGTGTAAGTGTAGACACAAGTGCAGAAGGTCTTGAAACTTCTGTAAACTTCCCTTCTTTTAGAACAGATGGAACAGGCACATTTGCAGATATAAGAGCATATAACAAAGCATTGACAACAGATCAACTTGCTTTATATTACACAAACTTTTTAAATGAAGACGGAGATTACACAAATGGCTATTGAAACTAAAGCAGAATTAAAAGCAAGAGTGACGGCTAATAAATTAGAGGCACAGCTTCTTACAAATATGATAGACAGCTCTTTAC
>CAZRJS010000048.1:0-7054 GCA_964600565.1 Candidatus Woesearchaeota archaeon
CTTCTGTAACTATTAGGTTAGACCATATCATTGCAGGGATATAAGCAGTGTCTCCGCTGATCGTAGCAGTGATTCCACTAACGACAATCTTATACACGTCGCCAATAGCCCACTCCGCCGCCTTGAATTGGTAGTCAACGAATACACGCCCGTCTTCTTTGCCAAAGGTGATAGCTGTTAAGCCAGTATCGGCAAACGCCCCGCCACCGGTAGACTTCTCGATGACCGCAGATATGCTTGTAATATCAATATCAGCTAATGCAACCGAACCAGAATCTACATCCATAACGGAGATAGAGAACTGTTGTAGTGCATCCTCTTCTACTGTCGCACTGATCGACTGCGCCGTTCTCAACTGAATAACAGACCCACCAAGCATTGCTACAATTGATTCAGTGTTAGTAGCATTTTGCTTTGCATAAGCCATCGCCTTCTTGGTATCGCTAACCGCCCCCGTTGCCGCAGCGGTATCGATTCTACCAAGATCTTCAACAGACTTTACTTCGGGATATTTCATTTTACACCCCTGTAGTAACTTTCGTTACAATTACATCGGTGATGGCTACAGCCGCATCTTTATTCTCAACCATGGCCTTCATATTCTTAGGGTCAGCCTCTATCACAACTGTCTTCTGTACCCTCTTTCCAGGATCACATGTGAGGGTAAAAGACGTAAAGTCCACCGTGTCCCAATCAGTGATAACAGCAGGGCCACCATACGGAGATGTCCTAATATGGACAACCGCATCGCCTGTGGCTAACGCACCAAACGTGCATTCTACGGTTACAGAGAGGTCGTCAACATCAGTCATATCCATAACATCGCACTCAAGACCAGCTACCGTTGATGGTAGCGTGCTTGCGGCTGCTAGTGTTGCTTCATTCATAACTTCAAGTACTTGGTATGCGGGCATATTGCCTCCTTATGACATATATCCGTAGCCGACTTCGCCCACAAACCTGTATACAGTGGGAGGGTTCTTTGCATCGACTTCCTCAAACCCACCTAACCATGATATGAAGTCAAGGTCAGATATGCTGTTGTAATTCGCCTTAATAATTCTCTCAACCTCTGAACGCATCTCAAAGATACACTGCTTGGGGTTAAGGCTAATAGCGGCTAACGCTTCTCGCGTAACCCAGAAGTTTACATTTACAGTACAATTCCAGTATTGCTTAGGGGCACCGTTGGTTGTGATGCCAAAGTATCCAGTATTACCGCCGGATTCCGGTGTCATAACTGGGTCTGTTACAGTAACTTGAGGTGACGCCGATTTACGGTCGTACCAGCCGGTGCTGATAGATGGAGTAACGCCACTTGTGTTAGCGGGTAACCAGTTGGCCTTGATAATGTTCTTAATACTTATCTTGTGATCGTTCACGTTCTCACCTTCTGGCATGTTACGGCGAAGATGCCGTTATCCTGATTGTCAACCTGTATCACTGAGAACTGTTTGCCCCTATCAGTGATCAGGCTAGCAATACCATCATCGCCATCTGATATTGTAACAGTGTCTTTCAGCCAGAATACAGAATCACCAATAGGCGTACTTCCATCAGCACTTCTTGCAACATCACCCTCGAACATCTTCCTGAGTGCCTTTACAGTCGTGGCAGTTGCGGTAATAGCTTTGTCTTCATAATCATCCGCAGCACCCTCTGCATAGGTGGTCAATGTTACGTCATGCCCATAAGTCTCTATGTAAAGGCGATTCTGTGAGTTCATTTCTCAACTCCTATGCTATCCCTTAATTCCCCCGTAGCAACAGGCGCCAATGCCCTAGCTTCCTTCGCTATGCTTTCTGCAAGGGCCTCTATTAACGCACTCATATCACCAGCCCTAGCCTCAGTTGCCTTAAAGGATGCCATTGCCTTAGCTATCCCTGGACGTAGGAATGGCTGTGGGGGCATCCTGCTTGTGCCGTACTCCACGAACACTCCATGTTCCGCTTTGACTACTACTGTAGCTGGCTTTGGTGGGTTAATGTGTTGGAACAGTTTCTCTACTGCCTCGAAACCTATCATCTTCCCGGCGAAACCCATTATACCTCCATCTCTCCGTCGTCAGCGACTCCACCGAGATATGACATAGAAGCCCTGCGTAAGCCGCCGTTAGACAGCGTACCAGTTGTGTCAAGTAGCAATGCCTGTTGGCCGAAGCGCGTATATGATAACCCCGCACCAGTCTTGCCACCATAGGTGTGACTTGAATCACCCATAGTTACTTTAGCATCCTGCCGTTCGTATAACGCTACATAGTGTGCTGCTAACCATCTCTCGATCTCTTTCAAGAGTGGTGCACCCAATAGTCCCAATGTAGCGATGGTGTCTACTTGCACGCTTGCTGTCTGAATGAACGCAGAAAGGTCTTCGAGTTCAGTATTTATAATCCGCTTGATGTCTAATGTCTTCACCCTACTCATATACGGCCTCCTGCATTTGGATGGACTGTAAAACGCTTATATTCGACAGATAATTGGTAGGGGACCATTACAGCCCCCCACCGTTGGTTTTAATGAGACTTCTCTCTACGGGATGCTTGAATCGAACGCAACACCACAACGACCATCGTCATCGGCCTTGATGCGTGCGGCAATAGCAGCCAGCACCTTAAAGTCGGTAGACATTCCGCCGTTAGTGGGCCACTCAACGACCTTGAGATCGATCGCAGTAGACAAGTCCACAACGCCACGGGTCATCTCCACTAAGACAATGTTGCCGTCGGAAAGCGCATCGGAGACTTTAACATCTTGGATACCCTTCATAGACTTAACAATGTCATAGTAAGTGATCCCACCAGCGCTTGAATCACGCTGTCGCAACGCAGCCCATTCATCGGTATGCACGTACAGGATGTACGGACCATAATGACGGTCTGTTTCGAGTGCCTTGATGAGGATTACAACATCCTTTTCGATGTTGGTTGGAGTCGTACCCCAACTACCAGTGCAGGAGACACTATTAGAGTTGGTGTAGTTGATATAGCCGGGGAGGCTATTACCACCAGCAACCACAGCGCTACCGTTAAATAGCGCATCCTCTAACTTCTCAATCACACGCTGAGTCGCATCGGCAACGAGAGTGGTATCGAAAGGAGTACCATTACGCGCCATGGCGGCGAGGGTCCGTGCGTCAAGACTGAAGTCTACAAACGTCAACGGGATAGGAACAGCAACCTCATTGAAGGTCACCTTGTTCTTTGCACCCGGAGTTACTCCACTCATGGACTGTTCAGCGTCAGCGCCCTGCGACATCGTCTGCCAGTAGTCATAGATTACTCCAAGACCTCCTGGAAGATTACGCACAAGCCCGCCACTACGCAAGTCCGCAATACCGTTCAATCGCTGTTTAGCGATCTCGATCACGGTATTATCAATAGCAATCCAGGCATCGTGGGGAAGGGCAGCGTTGGTACGCAGTGCCTTATCGATATCCCAGTTGTTAGCCTTCAATACCTGTAGGACGTTGCCAGTCAAAAGGCTAGAAGCATCCGTAGTTATTGCATTAGGCATTATAGCACCTCCACTTTGACAAGTTCAATTGCATTAGCGGCAATAACCTGTCCCGATATAACCTTAGCAATCGCTTCACCCGCAAGTGGCGATGCAGCATACACCAAGAACCCAGCACCGTCAGATACTAGATAGTTGGTCACGGCAAGCGTAGAAAGCGCTGAAGCAGTAGCATAGGCGTAAACCTCGTCACCACGCGCAGGGGTGATGTATGGAACCAATGCACCACTGTCGTAAGTGCCATCAAACTGAGTATCGTTGGACTCAACCACTATCTGCATAGTAGGATCGAGTGTAGCTGACAAGACCTGAATACGAGTAGAACTGGCGCGTTCCACTAACATGCCAGGAAGAACAGCGGCATCCATGATCGTTTCCTTCTGAATCGGTCCACCTGCTACCGACCGAATGAGGATTGTCTTCTGAGACATACTATTTCACCTCTTCTTTGTTAAGGATCACTGCTGGTGCAGCAGGAACCGAATCGGAATCTTCATTCACGACTGGTAGCCCTTTGCCAACATAAGACCCAGGTTGGAAAACTGCGGACAATTCGGTGAGTGCGCTAACATCCAAAGCCTCTAGCGTCTCTTTCTTAATGTTACAGCCCTCATTCGCCACAAGCGTATCAACCAGCGCAGCCTTCTCTGCGTCAGCTTGTGTCTTCAGTTCATTGATGTGGTTGATTACCTCTACAAGATCAGTACCATTAGCCTTCAGGTACTCATCTACAGTGGTGTCACCAACATTGGTAACAGCTTCGTCGCCAGTCTTTTCCACGTTCTCGATCTCCTCTGCTTTGTTATGGTCCGCTATCCACTGTAGAACACCTTCATCGGCGTTCTCAAGTAGACCCTCTGCGATCTCGATACTCTGATCGCGCAGATCTTTTACCAACTCTTCTTTCTTCGACATTGTGTTCACCCCCAAAAGGTGTTTTATCTTGTCGATTAGGCCCGTATTAGGCTTATCGCCCTCTGACTCGACGCGTAAACTCTTATCCGCCTCTCTGGTATCTGAAACATTATCCCTGACAACAGCATACCCCACTGTGCGCTTAACTTGGATTGCTGGACCCAATGTTACCGCACCAGCATCACCTATCGTGTATGGGGACTGATAGTATAAATCATTGTACTCATATACAACGAAGGTTTCATATACGTCAGCTACCCACGCATACTCTCCTGGTTCAAATGTGTTAGCGATAGCCTTCTCGACAGCAACGCGCCTATCGTTAATGCTTTCGCCCTCGCGCAGTTGCACCTTCAATATATCCACTTCATCACCTGCCTCATTAGTTCTATTAGCGCCACACCCATCAGCTAAGGAACATGCGCCAATATCGGAGGGAAGCAATGCAATATGATCTGGCTTCAGGTCTGATTGTACTCCGCTATATTCCTTGTTGTTGTATATCCCCGTTTCATCAGAGAGATTAACAAAGTAAGCCGTAGATACCTCTACTAGATCTCCGTTCTGCAACTTCTCCAGTGTAGTTAATGCAACACCGCCAAGGGTGGTAGACTTCTCAACATCAATCCACAACTCACCCTTCAAGGCACCGTCATCATAGTATGCGTTATAGAAGCGGCCAATAGCTTCTGTCTTGATAATGGATAGGTTCTTAGCTGATACAGTCACACCATTCATCTTGGGGTGCGTTATGCACACAGGAACGTCGTTCCAATACCTGACAGACGCCTCTATAGCGTCAGCTACAAGTAATTCTCCATTCAGTACACCGGCTTTAACAGCAACAACTGGAACTACGTACCAAGCCCTACCATCCAATAACTCATCTCTGCCCTTGCTTGTCGCCATGAGGCGAAACACACGTTGCTTTGCCATGTTATCCTCCAACGAAGAAGCCTCTGATAAACGCCGATGCGGTAAATGCCGCTAGAACCGACATGCCCCACGCTATAACCTTGCCGTGCCATGCCATCTTGGCCACAAGCCCACCACCGTCACCATTACCATAGACTGTCTTATGACATGGTGAGAATATATCCATCATGTCCGCCTTAATATCACGCCGAAGGGTTGCAGTCGCATTACTCAGGTCTTGTATGTCATCCTTTAGGTCGGAGGTAATATTCATCAGTTCTTTTATCTGTGCGTCTTGTCTCCCTTCTGTATAAGGAAGCTTACTTTCCATTGGAGTCCCCCTCCATCTCTGCTGGCAGACCCAGCATAATACGCTGTTCAGACATGGTTAAGAGGAGGCGAGGATCGCCATCCTTGCCTATCATGTTTCGCACCGCGTTAGCGTTTAAGGAATGAACCTTACCCAACTCGATTTCATTTAAGTAGAACAACGGTTCCCAGCCAACAGCATAGACGCCACCATTAGGTGCGGGTAGCGCATTGACGGATATTAGTCTATCAATGAATGCACGCAGTATTTGTGGTTCAGCATATTGTATCTGACGTTCAGCTATATGACCAAGCCAATTTGCTTCATCTTGTGTGGATGCGAGATCGCCCCGTTCGCTACCAAGTAGTATCCTCTTAGGGATTCCTTTAGTTCCAGATATGATTGACATAACTACGTCAAATGCAGCGGTAGGGTCTATCGTATCACCCTTTAACTCCTGCACGTCCATTCCTTCTGATACCATGATACGCTGCAAGCCGTGGATGAAGTTCTGCCACTCATCTTTAGCGGCGGTTATATCTCCGGGCGATAGTTCAAATCCTTCTTTAGGATTGATCGCGTAACCCTTAGCGGCAGATTGCCAATAACCTTCCGCTGAAGAACCAACAATCTTGTCTAGGTCTTCCAACCTATTGTATATCTTCTGTAGCCTTGGTTCCCCATATACCTCGTTCTCAAGCAACCCTTCAGCTACGTGAATAATCCTAGTCCAGTGTACGTCCTTAATGCCCAGTGCATCTTGCCCGTTGATGTCTCCGCCAAGATTGATAGAATACATTATGGGCTTTCCAAAGCGAGGATCATTAGGTTCGGCTGACAATGACTTAACATCAGCGTATAGCTGGCTGAAACTCGATAGGAAGATTATATCATTCGGGCCAGATAGGTGTTGAAGCGGTTGACTCAACTCTCCACCCTTAGCCCCTATAAGTAATACACCATACTGCCCTACACCAGCAAGCCTATCAACTCTTTCAAGGTAGTTGAATACTGACAACTTATCAATCAAGAGAGTCAGTTGTGTCATAAAGTCAGACTTACCTTCCGATCCATCTGTAATGAGGGGCGTCTTACGCCATGTAGTCTTGGCTGGCGCATCTACAATGACTGATGCAATACCCCTACGGTCATACATTGAGTGGTAGTTTTTGATGGACGGGTTAGTCGTGTATCCGAGAACAGTATCAATATCGCGTTCTCCATTGTACTGCATACCGGCAAGACGCGACAGCAATAGTCTGTTGTACTCAATGGAATCTGCGTTCGCCCTAATCTTCTTAGAAGCAAACCTCCCATTAGAGTCGCGTAACTGTTTCATAACTGTTCTCCTATTGACTTATCTCGTGTGGCGGAACTGACACACAACCACGTTTATGTGGCA
>CAZRJS010000049.1:0-7039 GCA_964600565.1 Candidatus Woesearchaeota archaeon
TATGTAATAATATATACATTCAGGTAAGAAATAGAATTGGTAGTTTAATCAGCTGCCTTTAATATCCCCCCTATAATATTAAAAACAGCTAATAAAATAGTTTAGCCACTACCACTCAAAAACATTGTGTTTTCTAGAATTCATTTATATATATATATAAAATGTTTCTTGTTTGCTTTTTGTATTATTCATTCAGTATAAGGAAATGAGAATATGTATAGCCGAAGAACAGCTGGGATTTATATAAGCTTTAATCCACGAATATATAAGAAATCTTCTTCATAATTCCTTATTCGTCCTCTTGTTAATTCAAGTAGCTTTTAATATTAAGAGTATACAGTGAGAGAACTCCCCGTCAAGCAAGCCTACTTTAAGCAATTGTTACTGTTCTAAAATTGTATACAACATTTTAAAATATTCCTTTAAACTAGGTTTACTTGACAGGGAGTTCTCTCACTGTATACTCTTAATATATATAAGGGCTTTAAGTAAAGACTCGGAATAAGAGAAAGGCTTATATAAATAACTTGCTAAGAGAAATGATTATAGGAAATCACTCTAAGGCTAGAATGAGAAGACTTTAAAAACTCATTGACATTCTGTGTAATCCAGAATATAACTCTAACTGTATATAACTTCCTATAAAGCATATACAAAATAGTTGAGAGGTGTCTTTTATATTAAAAATAAATATACTATGTCAACACCTTGAATTGGTAAAAGTACAACACAAAAACAAAAGGATAAAATAGCAAAACTAAATAAAAATATTGAACTTTCTACATTGAAATGAGCAACAGAATTTTTAAATAGTGATATAGAAAGACTTAGAGAAATAAATAAAATTACAGATGAATATGTCCAATGTGTGATGAGTAAAAGAACACTTCTACCAAGGGATGTAAAAATGGTTGATAAACTCTCTACTTCTATAATAGCTAGAATGACTATTATAGATAAAATGAGAGAAGACTATGTAAAAAAAGAGGCTGCTATAATAAAGGAAATGTTAAAAGAACAAGAAGTAGAAAAAAGATATGAGATAATAGAAGAATTTAAAAAAGAACAAAAAGAACAAGAAATTTTTACAGAACCAGAACCAGAACCAATTTTAGAACCAGAGCCAGAACCAATAATAGAAAAAGAACAAGAAATAATAACAGTTAAATTATAAAATAATGAAAATAGACCTTACCTCAAACTTATTAGAATGGCAAAAGGAATTTTTTTCTAATGCAAAAAGATTTAATGTTTTAGTAATACATAGAAGAGCTTGAAAAACTGTTGTAGCTATATTATTTTTAATATATAAAGCTCTTATTAATGTTTGAGATTATTGATATATAGCACCTTTTAGAAGTCAAGCAAAATCAATAGCTTGGGAGAAATATATTAAAAAATATATTTGAAGTATAAACAAATGAATAAAAAATTCTAATAAATGAAAATCTGATTATTTATTAAAAAATAAACTTATAATAATAAATAATAGTGAGCTTACTGTTAAATTTCCGAATGGTTCTACTATTAGATTATTTTGAACAGATAATCAAGATGCTATGAGATGACTTGATTTAAAGGGGGTTGTTTTAGATGAATATGCTCAAATGTCAAGTACTGTATATGATGAAATACTTTTTCCTATGCTATTAAAACATTGAAAAGAAGCATTTACTGTTTGGATAGGAACCCCAGAATGAAAGAATATATTTTATGATGTATATCAAAAAGCAATAAAAGATGATAGATATTATACTTCATATTTAGATGTATATAATACTGATATATTTTGAGAAGAACAAATAGAAGAGGCAAAAGAGAATATGGAAGAAGATGCTTTTAAACAAGAATTTCTTTTAGATTGGGATGTTGCTATAAAAGGTAGTTATTATTGAAAACAAATAGAAAAGAATAGAAAGGAATGAAAAACAATAGAAAACTTATATGATAAAAGTGAGGGAGTTTATACAGCTTGGGATATATGAGTTAATGATAGCACGGTTATATTATTTTTTCAATATATAAATTGAACAATAAGAATAATAGATGAAGAAAATAGTAGAAATGAAGGATTACCTTTTTATAAAGATATTGTATATTCAAAACCATATAGATATATAATGCATTTTCTCCCACACGATATAGCTGTACAAGAATTTTGAACTTGACTTACAAGAATTGAAACATTTAATAGACTTTTTGATGAAGATGCAGAGATATTAGTAAGACAAAGTGTACAAGATTGAATTAATATGGTAAGAGAGATATTACCTAATACATATTTTGATAAATCCTTAGAGGATTATATAAATATAATATCTGAATATAGACCAGAATATAATAGGAAAACTTGAAAATATTGAAAACCTATTCATTGTGATAAATCGGATGCTTTAAGATATCTGGCTACTGCTTATAATCTTTTTGTTCAAACATATGAAGACGCTGAAACATTCGTTACTGATTATAAATCATTAATATAAAAAAATAATGGAAAAAAAGAAAAACATAATAGATAAAAATATATATAATATAAAAGAGGATGTTATATTATGACAAATTAAAAATGAATATAAATTATGATATGAGGCTGTATCATCTAAAAGAAAAATAAGAGAAGAAGATATAAAAAATAAATATGTACCTATAGCTACAGAAGATAAAGTTAATATACATAATATATATACAACTATACAATCTTTAATGTCTGTATATTATTCTGATAAAATGGTTGTTAGTTTTGCTCCTAGAAAAATTAATCTTATAGAACAAGCTGCTCAAATAAATAGACTTGCAGAGTTTGATTATGATGAAATGGAACTTGATAAACTTGATTATCAATGGAATTTTGATAGATTTTTTCATTGAGTTTGAATAAAAATAATTAATTGATTTGATATATATACACAAACACCTAAAGTTAAAATAATGAACCCTCTTTCTTGGATACCAGACCCTAGAGGTTGATTTACAATAGATAGTCATAGATGGGCTTGATTTGAAGCTTCAGATACTAAAGAAAATATGGAAAAATCTAAATATATGAATGTAGAACTTGTAAATTCTGCTAATGAATGAGTACAAAGTGAAATAAGACAAGCATATAAAGAATGAAGAAATATAATAGAAAATTATACAGAAAACACTCCTAATAAAAAATATGATATCTATCATCATTATACTATTCACGAATGATATAAATATTTAATTACTACTGCTAATCATTCTACTATAATATTAAGAATGGTAAGACTTGAACCTATAACAAAAGAAGAAAAAGCTAATCCTTTAAAGGTTCTATATCCAATATCTCTTAAGTATTATTCTCCTATAGAATGAGACCCCATATGAATATCTGTTCCTGACCTTATTAAAGATAAACAAAGTGCGGAGAGTATGTTATTCAATCTGACACTGGTAACGGCGTATAGAAACGCCTTATGAGATGACAAGATATATAATCCTAAAAAAATAAGGAATATAAATGAATTAAAAGAAGGTTCAATAGAAGGTAAATATGTAGCAGCTAATGTACAAAATTGAGAAGATTTATGAAGTGTAATAATGTCAATTCCTAAAGACAACCCTTGAACACTTCCTTTTGATGTACAAAGTTGATTAAGATTTCAAACCTCTCTATCAACTTGAATGGATTCAAATACATTATGAATACAATGAGATTGAAATCAAACAGCAACAGAAGCACAAATAACACAAAAAAATGCTAATCTTAGATTTATATTATGAACTAAAATTGGTAAATGGTGAGAAGAAACATTTTGGAAATTATGGTATAGAAGTTATATATATAATTTAAAATGAAATAGTAAGAAAAATATTAGAATACAAAAATGATATGATGAAAAATATTATGAAATATGAAGAAAGGATTTTATAACTTCTGAAAATGTAGATATAAAAATAATTTCTAAGAGTGAACTTGAAAGTAGAAGAAATAAAGAAAAAAATGATTTCTTTGCTATTGCCCCTCAATTCTTATGAGACCAGAATATGCCTTCTATTTCTAAACAATATATAAAAAGAAAAATGTTAAGACTTGCTTGACTAGATGAGGAAGAAGTTATGAGAATTATTTCATTATCTGTCGATGAAAGAGTTGCCGCTTTAGATGTTGAACTTATAAATAATAAACAAAAAGCTTCTGAATTAATTAAATGACAAGACCATCTTACATTTATAGATATATTAGACAGGGCTGATGATAATAAATACAAAGCTGAAGCATTATGATTAAGATATGATGCTTTAGTAGAAGAATGAAATGATGTTCTTTTACAAGCTTTAACACCACAATCTACAGATAATACAGCTAATAATATAGCTCAAAGTAATTCTTCTAGTAAAATGTCTGCTAATATGATAGAAGAAAGTAAAAATAATGCTACTCCTAGTTTATGAGATATTTAATAAAAAAAAATATATGGATAAAGAAGATGCAAATTTAATAATATGAATAACACTTTTACCTTGATGGGATAAAATAAAAGAAATAGTATATGAAAAAATAGATGATATTGAAAATTCTTTATTAAATGAATTTGATAATGATATAAAATATACAAAACAAGACCTTAATAGAATGTTAAGAAGAGAACTTATTTCATTTATAGATATACCAAGTGACCTTTTAACGGAATTTAAACCTGACCATTGATAATAAAGTCATAAATCTTTTTATCTTATAAAGTAGCTATACTTTGCAACAAAATAGTTTTTATTAATTAACCATAGTGGAATATGACTAATGTAAATGCAGACGGTTCTGTCGAAACACCAACAGTTGAAGGACTTTTAGAACAACTTAAAAAGGCAGAGGCTAAAATAGTTGATTTAAAGAAAACTCCAGAAACTAAACCTGATGAAAAAGAAGAAGACAAAGTGTCTTTAGAAAAAACAATCAGTGATTTATTAGATGTTAAACTTGCTAAAGTTTCTACTGAAACAAAAAAGGAAGATGAACATATTAATAATCAAAACATTTCTAATTCTATGATTATTGATGATAATAAAAGGGTGAATACTACTTGAACTACTATTTCGTTAAATGAGTTTGATAATATGACACCTTCTCAGTGAGCTGAGTATATGAGAAATAATACAGATGAAAAATGAGATGTAATTTTTAATATTTAATAATTATACAATATGAATAATGTTTCCGCTGGTAAATGAGAAATATTCTCAAGTATGTTACAAAAGGTTTTATATCAATCTTATGTTTGAGCTTTCATTACTAATAGTAAATTTGAATGAAGTTTTAATTGAAATACTACAGTGCATTTCCCAAGATTTAATAAACTTACAATAAGTGATTTAGCTACTTCTTATTCTGCTATAACAGTACAGGATATAACTATGACTGATGAAACTTTTATATTAGATGTAAGAAAGGCTGGTGCTTTTGAAATTTCTGATGAAGATTATATAGAAATGAAAGTTAGCCCAAATGGAAGTTTAATTGAAAGTTTAAAACAAGAGTATGCTAATGCATATGATACTAAGGTAATGGAAGAATATGCTAATGCCGCGTTTGTAATTGATGATGGTGATTTAACTACTGCTACTAATAGTTGAAGTTGAAATGCAGCTATTATTACAAAATCTAATATATATGATTATGTAACTGCTGTTGTTCAAAAAATGGATGAGAATAATATGCCAACTAATAATAGATGGATTATTCTTTCTCCAAAAGAAAAAAGATTTTTAGCTAATGCTCCAGAACTTTTAAGAAGTACAGGAATGTGAGATAAAGTTGTTACTTGATGATTTATGTGAGAAATTGATTGATTGAAAGTTTATTATTCTAATAATATGCAAACTGTTTCTTCAGTTAAACATTTATTAGCTTGACAAGGTACTCCAATTTGTTTTGCTGCTAATATAAAACCAGTTATACAATTTGTTACTTCTAATTTGAAACCTGATAAATTTACAACTACAGTTAAATCACAAACTAAATTTAATGTTAAAACTTTTATCGAGTGAACAATTAAATTAATTGATGTACAAATTGTTAATTCTTAATTAAAATATAATATGAGTGAATTTTATAAATTAGATGATAGTTTAGTTGTTATTAAAGATGAAAATTTAGATGCTTTATTAACAACTTGAACTACTCTTCCAGCTTCGGCTACTAAACAAGTTGATACTTCAACTATAACAGGTTCTGACGGTACGGCTACTGTTACACTAGCTTGATGATTAACTAATACATTAACTTTCGATACAGATTTAGCTACTACTAATTCTAACTTTGTAACGACTAATGCAGATGCTTATTTAGTTGCTTGAATAGTATTAACAAGTTCTGCAGCAACATTAATATTTACAGCAAATGTAGCTTGAGTTGCATTTACTAGTCCTGTGATAACTAATGTTACAACAAATTTAGATTGAACAAATGAAAATACAACAGATAATGTTGCTGATGTAGATGGTTATGCTAAAGGATGTTTATTTATTAATACTGATGTAGCCTCTGGAACTTCTGGACTATATGTTAATGAATGACTTTCTACTTCTTGTATATTTAAGTTAGTTAGTAATGCCTAGTTTTATATAGACAAAGCAGAGAGAAGAAATGGACGCGTTTCTTCTCTTCCTTTGCTTATTTAAGCAAATTTTATATTTTTAACATTATAAACCAATGTGGATAAAGAATAAAGCCAATAGAGTAGTTGAAGTTACAGAAGAACACGGTAAGAAAATGATTATAAGAGATTTAGCAAAAGAAGTTGAAGCTCCAGTTAAAAAAACTAATAATAATAATAATAACAAAAAATAATATGGATAAAATAACAAGACTTACGCAAATTACATTAGCTCCTTGAATAATTTATGAGACTAGTTTAAGTATAAAAAAAATAACAAATAAAATTGCTAAATGAGATAACTTTTTAGAGATTAAAGTGCCTTGAATTGATGTTGAAAGAGTTCCTAAACTTGTTATAGATATTTCAAAAGCTATAAGTTTTTTTGAATATAATAAAGAGACTAAAGAAAAAGAAAAAGA
>CAZRJS010000050.1:0-6903 GCA_964600565.1 Candidatus Woesearchaeota archaeon
TATGCGAGGGACAGGATTTGAACCTGCGCAAGCACTAAGCTACTGGATCTTAAGTCCAGCCCGTTTGACCGCTCCGGCACCCTCGCTTAAGATAAAAAATAAAGAAATTTCCACTTAAAAACATGTTGGAACTTTTATTTGATTAAGAATTTTCATATTTTATTAATTTCTTGTTTTATGTAAAATAGTTATTAATTGACTTCTTTCAGATTTTCTAATTTTTGAATTTAAAATAACTTTCTGATGTCCACTTTTATAATTTTTTTTAGATTTTAGAGGTAATCTTGTAGGGTGATATATATGGAACTTTTTCACCTCATAACTTTTCGCATAATAATCAAGCCCTCTTTTCATTTTATATATTATTAATCTAACTTATAAAACTTTTCAAAAAATAATAATATTTGAGATAATTTTCAGGATTTTTTAAAGAGATGAACTTAATTTTCTTTCCAGGTTATCTTCTTTTATTTTATCTTCTTTTTCTTGCATTCTTATATAACACCTCGCAGGCCGGTCTTCATGATATACTCCTGCATTTTGATTGCAAGTTACACTTTCTTTTTTATATAAGTCACATGTTTTCCAATATTTACATTTCATTTTATAATTTTTTACTTTAAGAGAGTTTTTTGGACATAATATTCATTGTACATTAAAAATTCAGAAGCAGTAGGATTTGTCTTTCTTATAAAATCCACTGTAGCTGTATCTGTTTCTTCTTTTAAGTAATTATTTTTTGTT
Source organism: Candidatus Woesearchaeota archaeon (assembly GCA_964600565.1). Taxonomy (GTDB): domain Archaea; phylum Nanobdellota; class Nanobdellia; order Pacearchaeales; family GW2011-AR1; genus CAZRJS01. Next base: position 745 of record CAZRJS010000050.1, read on the forward strand.
CTTAGATAATTCTGTGCAAAATTATTTAATGTTTTTTTTATTATTTTTTCTCTTTCAGAATTCATTTTTTCCATGATTTAATTTATAAAAACTATTTTAAAATAATTTGTATGTTCTATTATAATGCTTTTTTACTTTTCAGTAACAAGCCTCAGACAGGAATTGAACCTGCGACCCACACTTTACGGGAGTGTTGCTCTAACCACTGAGCTACTGAGGCGTATAATTATTCAGTTTTATCAATATTTATCTTTATCTAATCCTGTCTTTTATATTTTAATAGATTAAAGTAAATGATAAACTATAAAAGAGAGTAATTCTTATAGTAATTAAGATGAAGAGTAAAAAAATGGAGGTTTTAATTAAGCAGATATTTTTTTCATTAATAGGAATTTTTGTTCTTTTAATGAGTTATCTTTTTTTAATGCCTAATTTACGTGCATTTTTTCCTTTTTTTGTTGTACTAGCATTTATTTTTTTCTTTCTTGGGGGGGCATTAATATTTTTAACTTTAAAAAATAAAATAAAAGGAAAACTCAAATTTTTTTTAATATTAACTGGAAGTGCTTCTTCAGGAATTTTACTTTTTGCAATTCTTCATAATTTATTTTATGCTTTGGCAATTATTACAGAACACATGATTTTATTGCATTCTTTAATGCAATTTTTCCATATTTTATTTTTTCTTATTTCAATTCCTCTTTGCCCAGTTTGTTTCTTAGTAGGGGCAATCGGAGGGATAATCTTATTTTACAGGAAATAAAAGTTTTAATACAGAAAATAAGGATAAACTGCTGTCTAAAGACAGCAGACAATTACTATGTAATTGTCCCTTATTTTCTGATTCAGAAACTTTAAACAAACCACTCACTTTAGTGTGTGGTAAAATACCCCTAGTTTCTGATGCAGAAATTTTATTTAAAATAATTGCCTTTAGGAATTTTTATCTAGGAAACTCTAAAAAAAATATTAAATGTTGCTGAACAAAACCTTTATTAATAATCTCTCTTTGTTTAATCTATGAAAGAAGAAGTGATAAAAGTTTTAAAAAAAGCATTAAAAAAATTAGAAGATAAAGTAAATCTCTCTGAAAAAGAGATTGAATCAAGAATAGAAATTCCATCTAAATATGATAGAGGAGATTATTCTTTTCCATGTTTTTTTTTAGCGGAAAAAATGAAAAGAAATCCCCATGATTTAGCTTTAGAAATAAGAAGAAAAATAGGAACACCCCCTGTAATGGTTTTTGAGAATATTGATGTGATGGGTCCCTATATAAATTTCTTTTTTAATAAAAAAGAAATGGCAAGAAGAATTTTGTGGGAAATAATCTCCAAAAAATCAAAATATGGTTCAAAAAAATTTAGTTTTCCTTTTAAGAAAAAAATTTTAATAGAATTTTCTTCCCCAAATATAGCAAAACCTTTTGGGATAGGTCATTTAAGGTCCACAATTATTGGCAATGCTCTTGCAAATATATCAGAAAAAGCAGGGTATAAAGTAAAAAGGATAAATTACCCTGGAGATTGGGGAACCCAGTTTGGAAAATTAATATTTGGTTTTAAACAATGGGGAAATAAAGAAAAACTGGAACAAGACCCTTTGAATTATTTAGAAGAAATTTATGTCAAGGTTAGCAAAGATAAAACTTATGATGATTTTTCAAGGTATTGGTTCAAACAACTTGAAGATGGAGATATAGAAGCAGTTAATTTATGGAGGGCATTTACTGAATTGAGCATGAAGGAGTTTGAAAAAGTTTACAAGATTCTTGGAATAAAATTTGATGAATATCTTCCTGAATCAAGATATAATAAAAAAATGAAAAAAGTTGTAGAAGAATTGCATAATAAAAAATTATTAAAAAAAAGCGAGGGAGCATTAGTTGTAAATTTAGATAAATACCATCTTGGAGTTGCCTTAATTAAAAAATCCGACGGTGCAACACTATATATAACACGAGATTTAGCATCAGCAATAGAGAGGCATAAAAAATATAATTTTGATTTAATGATTTATGAGGTTGGGCAGGAGCAAACATTGCATTTTAAGCAGATGTTTAAAATTTTAGAATTGATGGGTTATGAGTGGGCTAAAAATTGTATTCATGTTCCCCATGGACTTTATCTTGATAAAGATAAAAAAAGATTCGCAACACGCAAGGGAAAAACAGTTCATATAAAAGATTTAATTAATGAAACAAAAAAACTTGCTGTAAAAGAAATTAAAAAAAGAAATCCCAAAATAAAAAAACAAGAACTTGAAGAAAGAGCAGATAAAGTTGCTATCTCTGCAATTTTTTATGGCGATTTAAAAAATAATAAAATCAATAATATCCTTTTTGATTTGAAAAGTTTTGTTTCTTTCGAGGGAGATACAGGGCCTTATATATTATACAGTTATGCAAGAGCTTCAAGTATTTTAAGGAAAACTAAAAATAAGAATAAATTGTTGATTCCTGATGAATTTAATCCTAAAGAAATAAAACTAATTAAAAAGTTAAAGGAGTATCCCTTAATTATAGAAAAAGCTTTTGAGATGTTAAACCCCTCAATTATTGCAAATTATTCTTTTCAATTATCACAAGCCTTTAATGAATTTTATCATGATTGCCAGGTAATTGGAGAGAAAGAAGAGTCTTTCAGGCTTGCTCTTGTCGAGGCTGTTAGACAAGTTATTAAAAATTCAATGAATTTACTGGGGATAGATGTTTTAGAAGAGATGTAATGTAAAAATATTTAAATGTAAAAATATTTAAATGTAATAATCATAATATATATTGAAAGGAGGTATTATAACTTTGCTAAATTTTTAAATGCCAAAAACTAAAAAGATGGACGAATCTTATTTTGCAAGTTTCTTAAAAGATATAACAGTTATTGGAGAACTTATAAGGGCTCGTCAGGACGAAAAACAATCTATAATGGATGAGTTTGATAGGGAAAGTAGAAGATTCTTTTTTGGAAAAATTTCTGAAAGAGCAATTTCTTCTTCGATCAAAAAAACAAACTCTGAAACAAGTCGGCTTGATAGAGAAATAAAAACTTATATGAAAAAGGTAATGGATAAACTTGATAGGGCAAAAAGAATGGTCTTAGTACAAGAGCCATTAATTTTTAATGCGACTCTTTCAGGAATAAAAAATAGCAAAGGAAAATCAGAAACGATGGCTGCAAAAAAGAAAAAGAAAGCTTCAACAAAGAAGAAAGCTGTAAAAAAGAAAACTACTAAAAAGAAAAAAAAGTAGAAAGAATAATTTATTATTTTTTATTATTTTTAATTGATTTTTTTATTATTTTCAGTAGAAGATTATCTAAATAAAAATAGGAGGTGAGTTATGTCAAAAAAACAAAAAAAGGAAAGTCAAATCATTCCCCGTTTGCTCGGATTTGTTGCATGGATAACAGGAGTGATTGTTTCACTATCTGTAGGTTTTGGAATGATAGGTGGAACACTGGTTCTTCCTAGCTGGCTTGGTGGCGCAATTGTCGCATTAGTTGCGGGATGGATTGTTGTTATCACAACTTTTGCAGGTGTTTTTTTAGCTGTGCTTAAGCGATAATTTTTCCAAAGTTTTTTAACTTCTTTTTTTTATTATTTTTTCTAATTTTTGCTTTATATTTTTTAAAACATAATAATACAATTCTTACAAAAATTTATATACATTGATTGATTAATAAAATTATGAAAAGGAGTGTGGTTATAGGGATAATAATCGGAATTCTCCTCCTCGGTTTTTTATTTTATTTTATTTTATTAAATAATGATGGTGTAATTAAAAAATCTGAAATTGAAAAAAAAGATTTTATTGCTTCAAAGATGTCTGTTCAAGGGATGTTAGATGCCGTTTATTTATTTGAAGACAGAAAATTTTTAATAATACATCAACTTGATTTTAAAGAGCCACAATGTTATGAGTCAAAAATTTCTTCTGAAGAATATAATTCTTTTATTAGGTTTATAGAATCTAAAGATTTTTTTGATACAAAAATAACACAATTAAATGATTGGAATCTGCTTTGTGAAGGAACTAATAGTCTTAATGTAAATCTTGGGGGTAAAAGCAATTCATTAATGCTACCTTGCGTTGAAAATTATAAAAAATCAACGAAGGAAGTTGAATTAATAATGAGTGAAATTTCTAAAGAATTAAATAAAATAACAAATATTTCAAAACAAGTGTGTAAAAAAGGAGGATTTATTATAACCTACGAGATGGGTAGTTGTTTATTTAACCCTGAAAAAATTGAATATGAAACTTATGCTTTTTCTGATTTAAATCATATTTTAAAAGAAAGTTTAAGTTATGAAGGGGCTTATGTATATGCGGGACAAGTTAATGAAACAATAGAATCTTATCATAGAAAATATTACCGACTTGGAGATAGTTGTTATTTTGTCCGATTATCTGTATTTGATGGAAAATCATTTAGTAACATGCCTTAAATATTTTTAAAGTTAATTCCTTATACTACTTATTATGTTAGATTTACCGTTTGAGATTTATTTTGAAACCTATGGTTGCACAGCTAACTATAATTCTACAGAGATTATGAAAGGAATTATAAAACAGTCAGGATTAAATATAACAAATAATCTTGATTTTGCAGATTTTATTGTTATAAATTCTTGTATTGTTAAGGGGCCAACTGAAGAGAGAATAAGAAGAAGATTCTCTGATTTATTAAAAAAAGGGAAGAAAATAATTCTTGCAGGGTGTATGCCTCGGTTATACAAGGATAAACTTCAGAAAGAAAATCTTTATTTAATTGATACAAGCCATATTAAAAATATAGCAAAGTTGATATATGATATTCAAAATAACTCTTATCAGCAAGATAAATATCTTAAATCAAGAAATGAAGTGAAAGTTTGTCTTCCTAAAATTTCAAAAGAAAAGTATATTGGGATAACACAAATTTCAGAGGGGTGTTTAGGTAATTGCACTTATTGCATAACAAAACTTGCAAAAGGAGAACTTTTTTCTTATCCAGATGAAAAGATTTTAGAGTCAATTAAAAATGATCTTAATACAGGTTGCAAGGAGATTTGGATTACAAGCCAGGATTGTGCAGCATATGGAAATGAAGAAGGGAATTATTTATTGCCTAAATTGCTTAAGGAGATAATATCTTTAAACAAAAAGTTTTTTTTAAGGATAGGGATGATGAATCCTGATAATATGTTAAAAATTCTTCCAGAACTTATTGAAATTTATAAAAATGAGAAAATATTAAAATTTTTACATATTCCAGTTCAATCAGGAAGTAATAATATTCTTAAGGAAATGAATAGAAAATATTCCCAGGAGGAGATATTAAAAATTGTCAGTCAATTTCGTGAAAAATTTCCAAATTTGCATCTTGCTACAGATATAATTGTGGGTTATCCTGGAGAAACTAAGGAAGATTTTATAGAAACATTTAATTTAATAAAAAAAATAAAACCAGAAACCCTTAATATTAGCAAGTTTTGGTCTCGTCCTTATACTCCTGCTTCAAAGATTAAACAAAATTTAAGTCCAGATTTAATTAAAAAACGTGTTATTAAACTTGCAGAGCTCCATAAAGAGATTTGCATTAGAGAAAAGGAAAAATATCTTAATAAAGAATTTAGAGTTTTGGTTAATAAGAAAGGGCTTTTGAATTTTCCAGATACTTTTCTTGCAAGAGATGAAAATTATAGATTGTTTGTGGTTTTTTCAAAGAAAGAGATTCTTGGAAAATTTATTAATATAAAAGTTAAAAAAATTACCTCCCATTATCTAATTTCTGAAGTTTTAGTATAAGTTTATTTTTTAATATTCTCTGATTTTATTATTTTCTTGCCGTTCATATATTTATGAAGCACTTTAGGAATTTTAATACTTCCATCTTTTTGTTGATTATTTTCAAGTATAGCAACTAAGGCGCGTGAGGTAGCAATTGCGGTATTATTTAGAGTGTGGGGAAAAATCCTTTCACCTTTTACTCTTGTAGATATTTTTAGTTTTCTTGCTTGTGCACCTGTTAAATTAGAACAGCTTCCAACTTCGAAGTAGTCTTCTTTTCTTGGTGAATAAGCTTCAACATCTATTTGTTCATATTTTAAATCGCCTAAATCTCCAGAACAAATTTTTAAAATTCTTATGGGAATTTCTAATCCATTAAATATATCAAC
>CAZRJS010000051.1:0-1804 GCA_964600565.1 Candidatus Woesearchaeota archaeon
GTTGTATATTAGCTGAATAAATAAATAAATTTATTATGAAACGAAAAAATATTTTTGAACAGTTATTTTGTGAGCATAAATGGTACGCTCATGGATGGTTATACGTTAAATGCGAGAAGTGTGGTAAGGTTAGGGAGAATAAAGAACTGAACACTAAATTACTTGATGAAAAGTTTAATAGAATGTATGGGTGTTCTAAAAAAGAAATGATACAATTAAAAGGTGAAATAGGGATTTAAATTAAACGACCAACTAAATAAAATGTTATGACAAAGCAAGAAGAACCATGGACTAACTTTCCAGAAGTACAAAAAGAAGACAATCATAAAGAAGTATTTAAAATGTCAGATCAAGGCGTTATAATGCTCTCCTCTATATTATCGGTAATCACTTCAGGTATATTAATATTATTGATTAATATTATTATGTAATAACATATTACCATAGCTCCATTTACTCCCACTCTATTAATTTAGGGTGGGTTTTTTTATTTAAAATTATCAACACTATTCATAATCAATCTAAATAACTTGCCTACTGAATAAATAAGCCTTAAATTGTGCAAAATAAATATGCGCAAATGAGTTTAAGATCGTTTATTCATAAAAAAACATTGCCTATAATTCAAGGCAGCCCCAGTACTTTCATCCCTATGTCATTTGTACAAGCCTTTCTATCAGGTGCTTTGAACGCTACCGATACGAAATACTTAGAATATTATATCATAATACCAGAGCTTCAGGCTATCATAAATTATCGGGCCAGGGTGCTTTCATCCATGAAGATCAAGGCTAGGAAAATTTCAAGTGGTGAAGATATTGAGAAATTACCTGAGCTTGAGTTATTAAAGAAACCTAATCCTTTACAGGGACAATCTGAATTTATTAAACAGTATTCAATAGGTCGGGACGTCTTCGGTAATACTTATATGCACCCTGTATTTGGTGTAAGTAGAACTAAGACCAAGGCTATTTATAACCTCCCGGCTGTCAATGCAAAGATAATACCCACATCCGATAAGTTAATTCCATTCAATCAAACAGACTTTAACGAGATTATAAAAGAGTATCAATTTCAATTTAATGGTGGGAAAATAAAGTATAAGCCGGAAGAGATAACACACCTAAATGATAACCAGATTTCATATAAGAATGATGACTGGATGAAAGGAAAATCAAAGATTCAAGCACTTACTCAACCGTGTGAAAATATTAAGACAGCTTACGAGGCAAGGGGAATTTTACAAGGCAACTCACCACTTGGCGTGCTTTCGAATAGGACAAAGGACGGGATGGGCACCACAATAATGGACCCGGCAGATAAGAAAGCTGTTCAAGATGATTTAAAAAAGTACGGTTTAACAAAAGAGAAGTACAAATTTATTGTTACATCCGCCGATCTTCAATGGACCTCAATGGCAGCTAACATAGCAGGATTAAAACTATTTGAAGAGGTGGACGCGGATCAGTTGAGTATTGCAAATGGTTTTATGTTTCCTATTGAGTTATTCCAGAATAATACAACCTTTGCGAATAAAAAAGAGGCTAAGAAACAATTATATCAAGACTCGACAATACCAGAAGCACAGGAATTAACACAATCATTAAGTCAAATGTTGGGTTTGATAGACCGTGGCATAGAATTATATGCTGACTTTTCACATATCGCAGTTTTACAAGATGATTATGAGAAGATGTCAACAACATGGTTTAAGTCTGTTAGTGCTATGGAAAAGGCTTTTGCTTCAGGTGTTATTACATTAATAGAATATCAAGATAATTTACGTAAAATAGGAATGTTATGA
>CAZRJS010000051.1:1904-4968 GCA_964600565.1 Candidatus Woesearchaeota archaeon
TATTTAAACACTCACAAAATTTTAAAATAATGGAAGAAAAAGAATTAAATTTAATCGTAGAAAAGATCGGGGTTGAGCAAAAGGCTCAGTTCGATACTATGAAAGAGGAATTAGCGCAAGGTTTTATAACCGATGAAGCGTTCAAAACCTCTATGGAAGAGTTCGCAGAGAAAAACAATGTTGAAGGCTTGTCCGAAAGCATTGAAAAACTTGGAATTGACTTAAAGAAAATGAAGGAACTTGAAGATAGTAAAGAGCCTATTTCTGTTAAGTCACAAATCGAGTCTAAACTTGAAGATATTAGGGAGTCTGTTAAGGAACAGAAACCTTTTGTTCTTGATTTAAAAACCGATGTGACGAGTGCTAGTGTAACAAGTGACAGCACAGGAACCTATTTACCTGGATTTGGTCAGGCAGCTTTTAAGGCAACCGTGATGGAAGGCTTATTTGCTAACTTCTCAATCCCTTCAGGTAGGAAAACTGTTTACTGGCAAGATCAGACAACCGTAACAAGAGGTGCAGAAACCGCTGCAGAAGCTGGGACAATGGCAGAATCAGCACTTGCTTGGACTCAGTACAGCGCAAACGTTGAGAAGATTCTTGACTCTATTCCAATGACAATGGAGGCACTATCCGACATTGATGGTGTTGTAGCTGAAATTGAACAGTTCTTACGTACTAACATGGCTCTAAAAATTGATAGTCAGTTATGGTCAGGCGATGACAGTACTCCAAATTGGAACGGTATTTATACACAGTCCACTGATTTTACTACTGCTGTTGTAACGGCCGGAATTTCTGCCGGGACACTTGCGCAGACTGATGATTGTTCAATATATGACTTGCTAATGAATATGCTTACTTATATCGCAAATGGAAAAGAAAGTAAGTTCCAGGGTAATTTAATTTTAATGAACCCTGTTGATATTTTGAAAGCTAAATTGAAGAAGGACGCTAACAACAATTACATCATACCTCCTTTTGTTTCTCGTGATGGAATGATTGTAAATGGTGCTAATATCGTTGAAACTTCTGCCGTTACTGCTAATACGTTAGCCGTTGGGGACAGACGTTATCCACGTTATTATAATGTAGGTGGTGTTGAACTTGAGTTTGGTTTCCATACCGATGACTTTGCTAAAGATAGAATCTCTTTGAAAGCCCGCAAACGTGGTCAGTTAGTTCTGAGAAACGTAGATGCAACTGCTTTCTATAAGGTAACTGATATTTCAACTAGAGTAGGAGACTTAACAGCATAGAAAATATGAAAAATATACTTATATTAATATCGTTTCTATTCTTTGCTTTTACTTTAAATGTGAATGCTCAGAATTATAGTAAGACCCTCGGAACTAATGCCAGTAATATCGTTTTCTCTGGATTAGCGTCCGATACCGTTTTAAACTCAGGAACATGGGTTTATAGAATTAACCTAGCTTCTAAGAATAAAAGGCAAGGTTATCATTTACAGATGGAAATTGATTCCATATCAGGTACTGCTAGTAATACCGTTATCTTATCAGGTTCGGACGATCAAGGGACTACAAAGACAACTATTACTACTATAACTTGCACCTCTATTTCAGCATCTGATACGCTGATTTACTTTAGCGATGTAGCAACCGGAGTATTGTGGCGGGACTTGTATATTACAGTAACAGGAACAGATACCGGAAAGCAAGAGATTCAGTCACTCAATGGAAAAGTGGGGGATCTTTAAATGAGAGTGGAATTCAAATATAAAGATGGACGCTCGAAAGAGTTTAGCAGAGTTTTTGGTTTAGAGATGGAAAGAAAAGGACACGGTAAGATAGTTCGTGAGATTCCTGAAAATAAATTCGATTTAAAAAGGGCAATCAGCGATCTTGAAAAGCGTGAAAAAGCGTTATCAATTCGTGAGAAATCTTTAAAACCTGAATCCAATAAAGCTGATAAAAAAGCAGTAACACGACAAACAAAGTAAGTAATGGCAAATCTAACTGATCATACATATTTCAAAGGGGATATAAATCTCCCTGCCAGCGTTCTTGAGGGTAATTACGAGGTTATAAACGCCTACATTTCCCAATATGAGCCTGAGGTCTTGAAGATGTTATTAGGATATGACTTGTACAAAGCACTGAAAGTTCAGATAGATGCTGAAACTTATTCAGCTCCCTGGAAAGCTTTCATTGAAGGTGCTGAGTACACGGTCGACACTGATTACAAAGTCAAGTGGAATGGTTTAGTTAATTCAGAAAAGAAGTCGTTTATTGCTTACTATGTGTTTTATCAATACATGAGGGATACGGTAACAAGTACGTCAGGCGTGGGAGAGGTTTTGAACAGCGCAGAGAACGCAACTCGGATTGCAGCAATAGACAAGATGTCTTATGCTTATAATCGTTTTGTTGATCTTTACGGGACTTTAAGAGACGGCTCTTTTATACCCTCTGCCTATCGTTACCTGTATGAGAATGAGAGTAGTTTTGATTTGTGGCTTTTTGAGCCTGTAACTAAAGTTAATTCTTTTGGAATATGAGCGATGCACTTTACATAGTAGATATTATTGAAGATGTTATTGACGAGGTTAGGAGTTCTTACACTCCTCCCTCTTCATTTGACTCGGAAAGTCCTTTTTATGAATATGGGCATCCGTTGGAAATAGTAAATACTTTGTCGGAAAAGGAAAGGAACGGTACTTTTAAATTTAAGAAGTACCCGATGATCGCATTGTTTCAAGACTTCAGGGAAGGAAAGGGAGTTAATCAGGCAATAAATGCAAGTACTGAATTGAATATGGTTATCTGTGTTAATACTTCTAAGGATTTTAAATCTAAAGAACGTTACACAAACACATTTAAAACAGTACTTTATCCTTTATATAATCTATTTATTAGTAAGCTTATGGACAGCCCGTATATACAGCAGGGCGTTATACCGCACGACAAATATGATAGACCGTATTGGGGGAGAGAAGAAAAGCACGTATTCAGTGACTACATCGACGCTATTGAAATACAGAACTTAGAATTAGATTTTTATAATCACGTTAAAAAATGTTAAAATTATGGCATACAATCAA
>CAZRJS010000051.1:5068-6832 GCA_964600565.1 Candidatus Woesearchaeota archaeon
TTAATGTTGATATTACTGAGGATGATGAAGCAACCACTTCTTTAGTTACGTTTACTGTATTAACTTCATGTGATGGTGAAGGCGTGACTGGATTAGTTGAAGCTGATTTCTTATTCTTAGATGCAGCCGGAGACGCTCAGACAGATCAAACCTTTGCAGAGGATGGATCAGGAACGTATCACTTCTCAAGTACAGCAGCAGCCGTTACGGGGACTATTGATTTAGATACTCCTGAGAATCAGACAACTGGAGGATATTACTCAACAGGGGAAGACTCTTTTACCATTGGTGCATAATGGATTTTACTCAGCTTTCAAATAAGTTGAAGTCCATTGATATACTGAAAATGATGGATAAGGCCGTGTTAGCGAATAAAGAAGAGATTCTTGACGCTAATACGAGCCAACTATCCAAGGGTAAATTATCTAACGAAAATGATATTAGACCTAAATATTCAACAAAAGAATATGCTCAGTTTAAGATTGCGTTAGGTAGTAAGGCTCCATTTCAAACACCAAATTTATTAGTAACAGGTGAGTTTTATGGAGGGTTTTATATGAAAGTTGATAACGATGGTTATGAAGTTGGTTCTAATGTTGGTCATGCCGATAGTTTACAGACTCAATACGGGTCAGAAATATTTGGATTAACCAATAAGAGTAAATCAGATTTAAAACCTCAGATTCAAGAAACATTATTAAAAAATATAAGAGATGGCTTGTTGCGATAAAATAAGACTAGACAGATTGAGAGACTTTGAGCATATGAAAATTATGGCTTATCGTTTCGCTCAGGTTACAAATAAAGTAACCGCTTTGTATAAAAATGGTGACGTTTACGACTTTATAAACTATTCAGATGCAAGAGAACAAGGAATTAAGATACTACGAAAATATTCACCAGGCGACTCTATTTAGTTTCAAATCTGTTATAGACAATAACGATTTCAGATACTTGTTAAAGCTAAAAGACTATGATAGTTTACCGGAAATTAGTCAAGAGTTAGAAGATGCGTTAGCCGATGTTTGGTACAATATTTATAGCGAGTATTCAGAGATTACCGGCGATAGTTCTGCTTCGTTACAGTTTGTTGAGACTAAAAGATTAGCAGTAAAGAAGCATAAGATAGGGTATTTATCACAGGCATTGAGTTTTATAGGAGCGTGTCAAGACCAGGAGTTAGCAGATATGTTAAAAGAGGACGGTTTATTTATTGACTATACAAGTCCTGAGAATTTTAGTAAGTCGTATAGCCTGGCAATAGGTAAGCTTTCTAAAATGAAATTACAATTAAATAGATCAGAGCCTGAAATAATAGAAGATAAAAACTCGCTTGATTTATTAATAACAGAGTTAGAGAAGTTTCAAGGTTATCAGTTTAATGAGAATGAAATGAAAGTTTCAAAGTTTGCATACATAGTAAAAAGATATAAAGATGCCAGACAAGATAAAAAGGGATGAAATATTTGAGGTAGAAGCAATTCTAAAAGCTCAGAAAGATATACTTACTGGATTCAAAGGTCTTGTTAAGGAGGCTAAGAAACTAAATACAACGCTATCAAAATCAAAGGGATTTAAAGAATTCAATGAGGGCACGAAGAAAGCCGCTACTAATCAAAAGAAACTTACTGAAGCTGAAAGGCAATCATTAAACTTAAAGAAACGACTTGAAAAACAAACGGCAAAAATTAACTTTTTAAGATCAAAAGAGGGACAGGCGATATTAAAAACAACCGAAGCATTAAAGAGAGAAGAGAGAGAATT
>CAZRJS010000052.1:0-1167 GCA_964600565.1 Candidatus Woesearchaeota archaeon
TCTTTTGTTTTCCTATTCACTACCTTTCCGCCATTTTTGGCACACTCATAAAAATTTCTAGCCATTCTTTCTCCTTCGATTATGGGTTACTATTTCCCCAATTTAATTTTATTTTATTTTACTGCATCTTGTACAAACATTAATTCTTAAACCTGGCCTAACAAGTAAGCCAAGCACATGGCACATCAATTTTTTGGAAGATTTGTTTTAGGTTGGATGGTGTGAAATGAGCTGGCGCCCATAAATAGTTGTTCATATTGACTAATTCTTTAATAATTCTTTTCATAATTTCTCCATAATTCTTTTATTAAAATCAACTTTTCTACTTTAAATAATATCTCTTAAATGCTCTATAACTTTAGTAACTTTACCGTCTTTATCTATAATTGGGTAAGATCTACAATCAAACCACTTATCAAGCTTCTTCACAAAACACAATAGTTTAGCAGGTTTTTTTGTTTCTTTTGCTATTTTTGTTTGACATTCATCACAAACCTTATCTTCACCTAACAACTCAAAACATTTACTACCTTCTATTTTATTAGAGGTTACATTAAGGAGTTCTTTAACTGCTTTATTGTGTTTAATAACAGTGTAATCGTCATCTAAAACTACTATGGGATCTGGAATAGCATCTAACACCCCATTCAATAATATATTAGTACTTTTAAGATCCTTCTCCACTACCTTCCGATCAGTTATATCTGCTATAATACAAGCGAAGTGCCCAGGCATTGGTCTAAATACTATTATATCATAGTACTTACCTGATTTAGCATGGTAATCACTAGTTTTATACGAATCCCCTGTTTGTACTACATTTGTATACACATCAAACCAGTTCTGTGCAAGTTTTGGGAAAATACTTAAGGATGTGTGTCCTATTAGTTGTTTAGAAGATAGTCCTATTATTTTTTCAAATGCAGGATTTACATTCAAAAATTCATAGTCATAAGGTTGCCCTTCCTCATTAAATAACATTTTATGAAGAGCGAACCCATCCAACATAGACTCAAATAAAAATCTGTAGTTACTTTCGCTTTTCTTTAACGCTTCAACAGCTAATCGTTTTTGGGTTACATCCATAAAAATATAAAGGTACCCTATTAAGCGATTATTACCAGTTTTTATGTCATGCCTTTGAAAATCATACCAACCATTAAAAAC
>CAZRJS010000052.1:1267-6742 GCA_964600565.1 Candidatus Woesearchaeota archaeon
ATTAGTTATACAAACAAAAGCTTTTACTGAATCAAAGGCGTACTCCCAGGCAGCAGCTTGATTAGTTAAGTACCCATTACTGGTTAAAGTTTTAGTTAATTTTTTTAGTTTTTCCAAATCATGTGTCATATCTAACTCCCTATCCAAACCTTTATGGAGTCTTTAAACAAAACAAGCGCCCCACCTGCTAGAGTGGTTATTATGGCTGTTACAATTAATCCAGTCATAGCTACGTAGGCTCTAACTTTTGTCTTAGTTATTAATTGGTCATCTTTAGTTACCTGAATCGCCTCTGTAACAGCTTTAATTTTAACATCATAGCTTTTAGTAAATTCTTTCAAAAGTGCGTTAGTTTTATTTTCAGAGTCAACAAGTTTATCTGACAGTTCTCTTATAATTCTATCTAATTTATTATTTATTTTTACCCCCTCCGCAACCCCATTTTCATTGTTACTAACAAACCTCGCTACCATCTGTTCTTTACATTCAACCATTCGTACTATCAAACTTTCACGTTCTTTTTGTATTGATAATGCAGTAGCTTCTTGTTTATCAGAAAGCTTTTGAATGGCATCCAAAGCATAGGTAAACCACTCCTTCTGCATACTTTCTGCCTCTTGTAGGTGCAGATGTACGCCTGGAGTTCCTTCTGTATTATCAGTATCAGCCATAAAAGTTAGTCTTCCTCAGGATTATTTAATTTACCACCACAAAGGGGACAAAACGATATCGGAATAGCATATCTTGAAACTTGGGTGTACCCTCCTTGCTCTGAAAGGTCCACCCATTGAACATACCAGTGCTTTGCTGTAGAATGCCAATAAAAAGTTTCACTGTAATTATTTATATAAAAATTCCATCTTTCACACTTACAAAAATTCTCTTCCATTTAATTAACTCTTTTTATTAATGGATTCCTCCACCAGTGTAAGGCATGAAGTCGTATTTACCACCAAATGAACGATGACCTTCAGTGGGCCAATTCTTTCCAACAATCATATCTTTTGAAATTACGTTAGTATCCATAATATCAAATCCAGGCTCATTCACACTCACACCTCTGTTGTCTGACATTCCCATTCTAAAAGCTTGCTCATCTCTTACTCTTTTAACAGTGGACCCAGTTAAATAAGGATTATGGTCTACATTTATTCCTCTACCACCAACGTTGCTCCCCATTCCAGGGTCTTCAACTAGTACATTATGATCAAGTAGGTTATCTTTTGATTCAAAATCCAAAGCGGTTCTAGAATAATTTGAACTCATTCTTGCACCAACATTGTTAGAACCAAAAATTGAGATCTTAGCATCAGCTGCCCTTCTAATAGGAACTGCCTTATTTGTTCTTGTAGCCGTATCTCTATCTGGCTCACTTACACCTACATGGTCAATTTGATAAAAATCATATTCTGACATATTTATTTCCCCTTTTTAGTTTGTTAGGCTTATTATTGCCCTCTATATATAATATAGTACAGAAACCAAAAAAATTGTCATGTTTTTTTATAAATGTAATAAAATATTAATATTGATCTACTATATTATCTACTACAATTGCCCAATGTAAATCTACATCGTCTTCAAGTAGCTGTTCTTTTTTCTCTTCTGATGTGTATCTAAGTAGCTTTATACGCTCCATACTATTACACATAGGACACCGTAGATCAATAATTAAAGCTACATCGCCATCAGGGGCTTTGAATATACACTGTCCAGAGGCACCACACTCACAATTGTATTTTAATGTGGTGCGTTCAATACTATTTATTGTAATCATATTAGAACCCTTTTTCATCTACAATTATTTCTGATGGGATCTTGTTTTCATGGACCTTATTAAAACGAGGGAATTGGTATGCCCCTGTAGGAAATCTTTGGTCATATAGAATTTCTATTACGCATGGAAATTCCCAATAATCCACTTCGCACTCACCTTGTTTAATCTTTAATCCTGATCCTACATTACCCATAGGAACCATGTCACCCTCTTTGTTATACTTACCTATAAGTAAACTACCTACCTTGCCTTGTTTAGCACCAGTACCTTCTTTCCAGTCGTAAGCTACAACATCGTCATCCTTAACTGGTTTCAATTTATAGCAGGCTCTTCGATTTGGTTTACCACTATATGTTATCTCAGCATTTGATTCTCTTTCCCAAACAACTAAACCTTCATACTTGTCACTATTAAGTTTTACCCATGTATGGGCTTCATCATATGAACTAAATTCAAACTCAGTAGGAGGAATAAGCACATCTTGTATAGAATCTTTAGTAATAGTTTCTATGTAAGCGTTAAATGACTCATTATTATTAGAAAGCCCCTCTATATGATATTCAAATACCTCATCATAAGATAACTTTGTTAGATCGTCACCATGATAAAATAGTATATTAAATACTACTGCTTTAACCTGGGTTTTTTCTTGAAGAGCCAACGTTTTATCTATATTTTCTTTTACAACTCCCTTCAAAGTGTCTGATTTACTAATTCTTTGAATTAACTTAAAGCCTTCCATATGAGGGATCTTAAGTGTTGGATCTACAACTAATTCTACAATTAATAAAGTATTAGGAGGATACATTAATTTTTTAACTGCTTCTACTATCGTAGGATATTTTACTGTATGCAAATCTAATCTACGTGAATAGATTTTTACATCACCTGTTCCAGTTATTAAAATATAAGAACAAATACCATTATACTTCATAAAAAACCGAACTAATTTATTTTTAATCATTTTATTTAATTTGGTTTTTGAAATTTTAGTAATGGGCTTAGAGCAACAAAACTGTACAGGAAGATCGTCAAAGTCCATCTGGTCATTATCAAAATCAGGTAGACTTTCTAATGACTCTGTTATAAGATATCCCTCTTTAGTTTTTGTAGCTATAATTCTATTGTAATCTGCCTCCGCAGCTTGTGATGGGGATAACTCATTAGATTTGTTTTTATTTATATAACTATATACATGTGAAGTATTCTGGGTCTTCCCACCTACCAATCCAAAAACACGTGATACCATATCACCTTCCAAAACTAATTCAATAAATTTTATACGCCCATTACTATTTTTCTGAGTTAAAATTTTCTTCTTCATATGTAATTCCTTTCTTTTTCATAACTACCTACTTGATGAATTTATTTAGTAGGGGTCAGCACCCAATCAAGGGGAATACTGAAAATTAAGCTAGCCAGACCCCTACTTTTTTTTGAAAATCCCCCTTTCATAGATAGGGAGGTCGCTTAATTATTCCTTTGGAACCCTTACATATTTTTCATAATTACTTAGAATTTGTTTTAATGTTGGCCTAACATTACCTTTAGCGGCCTCTCCCTTCCTGTTCTTATTAGATTTATAAACCTCACTTAGCTTTTTCCCCATCTCTATCTCCCATAATTAGATGTAATATAATCGTACATAACCTCGCCCACTAATTTTTCTACCTTAGCCGTCTCAGGTTCCTCTGGAAGGTCACATTTTTTATATGCACTCTCAGCTAAACCAAACAGTCTATTAGCCTCATCTTTAACTTCCTCCAAAGTCCATTTACCGTTTTTAATGTCAATAAGTTCCTGTGCATCTTTAGTTCTATACACAGTCAGCTCCCCTGTAGTTGTAAATTCGTAGCCCATGCGTAATAATCTTATACAATGGCTGGCATGTCTGCAATCGAATCCATAAGTTTCGACAACCTTCTTACGCCTAGCCCCCATGTATCCTTTGAATACTTTCTTATCCATCTTCCTAAGTTCATTCTCTGCATACTTTGTATAAGTTCTATAGATTCTTTTTGATACAAACCAATCACGGTTATCAACCAAAGCTTTCCCATATAGATTACTCTTTAAATAATGATCTTTATTTAACCATAGTATAGACATCACGTTAGGATTAGCTTTAAGTAGCATTCTAACCATCTTTCTAAATTCATAACTAACTATATCATACTGACCTATAAAGCTCTCTTTTACCTCTTTAACCTTCCCTAAACCTATATATTTTAAAACGGGGGCAAAGTATACCCCCATAAGATCAACATCATCAGAACTATTTGGCTGCTCAGGAGGGACAAATGTATTGTGAGAAACACTTCCCCTATACGTTACTAAGCTAGTATGCTGTGGGAATAAATCAAGTATCTGTTCTTTAGTTTTTACTTCTGCCATTTTAACCAACTCCTAATAGTATTTTAGTTTACTAATTAATAATAGTGTTTATAACTTGTTTCTTTTTAAGAAGCCCAAACTTCTTTGCCTCAACCTTTTGGAAAACCCACATGTAACTATGTTTTTTTCTAGCATGTTGTTGTTTGTATTGTATTGGCGGATTACTATATCTAGTAAGCACAAATAAGTCCTTGCCATACAGTTTTAATTTTGTAGCAATATTATAAATATCTATATGACTCCATCGCTGATAACTAGATTCAATCTCATCCTGACATTTTACTAACATAAACCCGCCTGACTTTAGTACACGCTTAGCCTCAAGCATTCCCTCATAATACAAATTTATTATATCAGTGTGATACATATTTTTAGTTGTATTAGAATTTTGGTAATTACCATCTACTATAGGTCTACCAACAGTATGCATATAGGGTGGATCAAATACCACAGAATCAAATTTATTTTTTTCATAAGGAAGCTTTTTAAAATCATAAGGAGTCTCCTTACAAGTAATTAAGTCTGATGGATAAAAATTATATTGAGTTAGATCAATTTTTTTCCAAAACACCCCTTTACCATAAGTAACGTCTGCTATTAGATCATCTGGCTTAAAATACAATTTTGAGATAGTTTCTAATAATGTATCATTATTGCCTATTATACTAGTGTATATTGGCACTGTTACACACACTCAAAATAGGGAATTGACTTGGTGTCGGTTATAACTTTATTTATAACTTTATTGGTTGCCTCCTCATCTAATATTGAATACCATTTCAAACCAAAATGACAACTTCTATTTATAGTATTAACATACTCAATGTTTTCTTTGTCACTTTTAGTAATCCATTCTTTATATGTAAGCCCAAGCATATTAATACTTAACCACATATTTGAGGCGATGGCTGCTGTGCGATCATCCTCTTTATAACGTTCCCTACAAGATTTTTTTAGGTGAAGGCCGTAATTCTTGATCTTTATATCTATATCAGCTCCGGCAAGTATTTTATAATTACGCCTAATTATATTTGGATCAACACCGTATTTTATTAGAGCATCTAATACTATTAATTCAAACATGTAGCCGTTGACAGAATTTAATTGGTGACCTACACCAGAAAATCCTTTTACTTTTTCTAAAAACTCCATATGACTTCTCACATGCATACTAAAACTATTTAGTACTGATGGTACATGTTTCAACAGGAGTTCAATGGTACCATATGTTGTAAGGTTACCTAATAAATTATACTTCTGTGTATCTTCCATAATACTGTTTAAATTAATACTCATAATTCTGT
>CAZRJS010000053.1:0-6705 GCA_964600565.1 Candidatus Woesearchaeota archaeon
CCCATTAAAACTGACAATGTCTCAAGGTCGTCCTCTAAAATTAAAAGTTTCATAGAATTAATTTTAGTATACCATATACAAAATACAAACAAATCCTAAATCTTTTTCATTTTATATTCTATATAAATAAAATCATTAAGCCAAAACAAAAAATCACCTCACGGCGATTTTTTATTTGGCTCCACGAGACGGACTTTGTTAAAATCTGTTTAATACTAAATAATTAAGCTCATTATCCCGATGATCCAACCAGTTTGTCCTTGACGGAAAATATGTCTTGCTCGTATAATTTAAATTTAGGTTTAAGTTTATTCAAAGACTCCAAATCTTCACAGCCTTTTTCGCCAATTTCTTACTTCTTTCTTTGATTTCGTCTATGCCCCATTTATCGTAATTTAATAATTCTTGAGTCATTTGCATATCAGTATTCTCTTCATTGTAAAATTCCTTTTTGTCACTAAAAGAACTATTAGAAGCTTGTATATTCGGTCGTTTCTCTAATAAAGTTAGATTGCCAATACTTTTAATGTATGTATTTTTTTTATCTATTTCTAATCCAGAAAAACCAGGCCATTTAGAAGGATCATTCATTGATTTCGGAGCAATGTGTTCTATGTGAACATTAAAGCCACTGTTTATTACTATCCCTTCATTTCCGGCTCCGTAACCATCGGTTTCTATTTTATCTAATATATATTTTGTTTGATTGCTCTCTTGGAATTCAGAAGATTTAAACTTTTCTTCAAATTCATTATCTGATGGCAGATTTTTTTTCAAATAATCTCTGACATAACCATACCAATCAGCTCCTCCTTCAAAAGCATCTATAGCTAAATTATTATAGATAATGTCCAAATCCGATGTAGAAACCCTAACAATGTTTCTCCTGACTGCAAACACTTCTAATAATTTTAACAATTTAACAATATCTTCTGCTGTTTCCAATTTATTAAAAACTTTTAGAAGAAAAGTATAAGATGTTGTTGCCCGTATGGCTGAAAGATTTTTAAGGTGTTTGTTAATTTTTTCATCCTTGGACCTATCAAGAGCATCATAAGAAGCATTGGATATTTTTGCATAAAGAACAGATTGTTTTTTTATATCTTCAACAAAAGATTTAATGTTATTCATTTTGTCTAAAACGTCACAAAATTTATCATAAAGTCCCTCTTTTGTTATCTTGCCACGTATCCCATAAACCCCTGAAGACAAAAGATAATGCCTGAAATAACGAACTTTATCTATGCCTTCTAGATTTTCAATTATCTCCTCCCAAGCATCTTTGATTAATTCTAGGTCCAATTCCTTCTCAGATGTTATTTTAAATAAATGATTTTTAATAAGATCTACTGCGGATAAATCAAGCCCCCTGTCATTTAAAGTTTCGAATAAACGGTATGCTGATTTATCGCTATCAGTAAAAATTACTACAAAGTTTAATCTGTATATTATCTTGTTCAACAATGAATCAAAATCCATTTCCTCTAAAGATTCTAACTTCTTATTAAAAAATTCATACGTTCTATATATAGCACTACTTTTAATTTCGTTAAAGCTATTATTGATTAAGTTATTGTAAGTATCCCTATCCGCTCTACCCAATTGTAATTTTACTCTCTTGCCTCTTCTTAACACTCTAGTAAATAAAAAATCTTTGAGAGAAATTTCTTCATCTTCTTCGCTTCCGCATTTATCCATAATTGATTTAATCAATATCGATAAAGCTGTTAATCTTTGTTGTCCATCCACAACTTCCAATTCATTAAAATCTCCCGGCCTGTTTGTTTTTGATATTAAAACTATTGACCCAATAAAATGCATCTCATCAGATCCCAAGTCTAACGATACCAAATCATCCCATAGGTTCTCTAATTGTTCGTTTCTCCACGAATAGGGACGTTGATAATCCGGAACAACTAATAAGTTTGAACCTGTTTTTAAAAATTGTTCTAATGTTTGTTCGTTTACGGTAATCTTCATATTTTTATTGTTTAAAATTAGATTATTCCAACATAGCAATAAAATAATTTAAAATCAAGGACGCTGTTTAATTCCAGCACATAATAATTACTTTTTGCTATTTCTGTTCTGTCTCCCTTTCCGCCAACTTTTTCTTAACGCCTCTTATGAATCTATCTCTATTTTTGCCTACATTATTTCCTCCAATCAAAGCATTAACATCCTTAAGTTCAAACTCAAGAGAATTTTTAATTGATCTATATCCAAAGATTGTGATTTTTTTAATCTTCATGATTGTTTTAAAATTATAAACTCAACCTTGATCTAAAATCAGTTTTTACCTTTTTTGTATATTGTTCCATATCACTAAAATTTTCTTTTTTTAGTGTTGTTTTTACAAAATTATCTATTGAGTATGGCTTCATACTCACTTCGTAACCTTCTTTTTGTCCTTTAATTGCAGAAATATCATAAAATTCTTTTGTATCTTCGTGAACGACTGGAGCGACAAAAGACAAGTATTTTATGAAATGACTTTTAAATTCATCGTTCGAAGATAGGTGTCTAATTACAGAAGTTGTTTCGTGGTTTAACTGTTGAGTTTTATTGCGAATTAAAGTTACTTCAATTAGCCAGTAAATTTTTGGTGAATATATTTCTATGTCCCCAATATTTCCCGGGGCATGAGAGTAGGGCTTTCCTATGTGATCAGTTTTATAGTTTGGACGAATTGAAAATCTATTACCATATTTAAGAGCAACAAGAATCGAAACATAAAACTCTAATTTTAGAGGTTCTGGAATTTCTTTAAACTCATCAATAACAGTTTTTCTTGTGCCTATTTTTTCTATACTTTCAACTATTATATTTTCATCTATTTTATAATTTTTGATAATATCAAAAATTTTGTTTACATATATTTCTCCGTTAATTTTATCACTCTCCCTGTACTTTCGTACAATACTTAAAAATTCGTCCGTCCTTGTATCTAATTTCTCAAAATAACTCTGCGAGTTAACTTTTTCTTTGTCTGAAATAGGGAAATCAATTTTTAATAAATCTTGTATGTATTCCAACTTGTTTTCGTTTATTTGAATCAATTTTTTCCCCGAATAACGGATAGAAACAAATCCTGAAATTATAAATAATCTACGAACAACATCGGGGTAGTCTTGAGTGATTGTTTTAATTTTTGTCGTGGCTCCAAAATGGGTTTTTACAAAATTATAAACTGTTTCGTAATCTTTAAATTTATTCTCCGCGATAAGCGATAAAAACTCATCCACATTACCATTCGGACTAAACATCGCCACTACAAACTGCTCATAGCTTAACGACTTATTTTTTTCTCTTAATTTTAAAAGAGCCTCAAGAATAAAACGAAAGAAGTTAAAATCATTGCTTACATTTCTATAGGGGGACTTTCTGTTATATTTAATCGCTTGAAGCGAAAACGCTTCTTGTTCGTCAATTTTTCCATCTATAAATTTTTTAGCAATATCAGAAAATTTAAACTCTTTCCCATATTGGGCAAAAACAAAGCCTAATTCTGACGGAGTTCTCATGTATGTCCAAAAGCGAGATTGATATCCCATCGGGAAACCACCATCGGCTCTACGTGTGCTATTTACTTCGATAATTTTTTCTTTTATGTCGCTAATTTTTGTTTTGCCAGTAATAACAATACCATTACTCGATACTTCTCCGACTAAATACAAATGAGAAATTATTTTAAGTAGGTTTCTATCATTCAGTATTTGTCCTTCAAAACTTTTAAGAGCAGTTAAAAGACCGATGTATCTTTCGGGATTTCTAACGGCAGTTTCAAATGCCATTTGCTTATATGTCGGTTTTCTTTTTACTCCTTGTTTCATAATTTTAATAGTTAGTAATCAGAACTTCCTTAATTCTCTTTTTTGTGTTGTTGTGATAACTAATATAATTGCTTTTAATATTGTGGACTTTATATTTCTTCATCCATTTAATCAATAAATCGTTTTTACTCCCGTTGTAGTGCGTAACATTGGACAGGGCAAATTTAACGCCTTTCTTGTCTAATTCGTCAATCAAATTCAATAAGATAGTTTCTGTGTCCTCACTCCACAACTTGTTGTATTCGCTCGCGGCTATCAAGTATGGCGGATCAAAATAGACAAAATCTCCCTTCTCATAAGCTCTTTGTTCAAAAAACTTTCTAAAATCTTGTGAAGTGAATTTTATTTTTTTACCTTGTACAAATTCAAAGTAATTATTCAGCGCGATTACAACGTTTTTATTAAAATCGACATTCCCAACAGGTAGATTGAATTTGCCTCCACCATTAAATCTCAACATTCTGTTGAATCCGTATATCAGCAGAATATACAGAATGAGGGGATCATTTTTCTTATTTTTATTGACATGTATTCTAAGTTTTTCGTAACCCTCTTTGTTGAATCTTGCGTAGTAGGTTTTTTTGAACTCTTTTTTAAGAGAGACTGGGACAATATCATTCTTGTATGAACGAGACAGTTTATATTTATGAATAACTTTCTCAACATCCCTAAAAAACTTTTCTGGTCTTTCCGCACTTGATATTAAGAATTTATGTATATTTACAAGATGTTTATCAATGTCGTTCAAAAAATATCTTTTCGCTTCTACGTTCAAAAAAACAGTGCCACCTCCAACAAAAGGTTCATAAAAATTATTTATTTCTGTCGGAAACAAATCTGATAATTGCTTCATCAAGCGATATTTGTCCCCGACATAAAAGAGAGGTGATCTTTTTATTTTTTTAATCATGGTTGGTATTGGTTACAAACAAATATTCTTTGTGATTATTAAAATCCGTATTTCCCGCATTAAAATGCCGATAGTCTTTTTCAAATATTTTTGTTTTTCCTCGCTTGGTTAGAATATTTTTAATTTCCCTAAGTGTAATTTTGTTCTGCGATGAATTGCTTTTTGATTCATAGGTATTGTTGTATGACACAACCAAATAGTTTGCATTGATATCATTTACCAATTCAACAAATCTATCTTTCGCGCTCACTCGACAATAGTCACTCATATTCTCTGGTTCAGGTTTTAATGCTACCCCATGCAATTTTGGCTTATCCCATTTTGTGAGCGTTTCAAGAACGTGGTAAAACCTGCTGTATTGTCTGGAATTATAAGGAGGGTCGATATAAATAATGTCTGTCTGTATTTTTTTTGCCAATGAATTTGCGTCCTCTCTAAAAATCAAGGCAGATTTTACTTCAATCGGGTCTATGGGACGCATGAAAAAATTATCTTCAACAAATTCCTTTTTGAAGTACGCATCATAATGTCCTACTGTATTTGCAATTTTATCCGTTGAATAAAGTAGTGAGGAAATAAGCATGTGATATTCTCGTTCTGTAAGGTTATTTTTATTTTCCTCAATATTCTCTCTAACAAATCCAATAATCTTTGCCGAATTTTTAGAGAAGAACTTTCCGCCAAAGTTTGTTGAAAAATAATTATCACCTAAATCTTCACCATTTATATTGTTATAGTTTTTTATGATGTTATTGATTTTCTCTTGATTCCAATCTCCCTTGTCGAAGAATGCTTTATATATTGCATGGTTTGAATATAGAAAATCATTCAATATAACTTCATCAAAATGCTTACTTGCCACAGCGGAAACAACACCAGTACCAGCAAAAATATCTGTGAATGATTTTCCCTCACACTCTTTATCTAAAATTGAAAAAATCCACTCTATTAGTTTTTGCTTATTTCCTATATATCTACGATTATGTAATTGAAAATGATTTTCCTTTACTTGTGGAATATTAAAATATGTTTCTTGAATTTTTTTTGCATTTATTCCATATGTAGGCTTTTCAATTTCTAACAAATCAAAAAGTGTTCCTTGTGCTCCATCTGCTACATAATCAAAACTTTTCTTTTGATCTTTTAGCTTTTCATAAAAACTAAAATGTCCAGTTTCAGAGAGAATAATAAAATCAATAACAGGAATTCCCATTATTCCTCCTGCTTGCGCAATTTTCTCGACAATCTGAATATCTTTTTCGCTTGGCGACGAATCTCCTGACGGATGATTGTGTACCAAAATCACACTTGCGGCATTTAACTCTGTTGCTGGATAAAAAATCTCTCTTGGGTGTAGTAGGGTTTTATCGAGAAGTCCAACACTCACAACCTCTTTCTTTAATAAAATACTTCTTGCATTGAGATATAAACAGACAAGATATTCTTTTTTCTTTTCTATAAGATCATAAGTGAGAGATAAAACATCTTTAGAATTTTTTATAATTATCTCGTTCGTTTTTCCGTCCGAATAATATCTTTTAACCAAAGAAATTGCTGACACAATTTGCAGTGCTTTTGCTCGTCCTATTCCAGAAACTTTTTGCAAGCTATCAACTGTGATATTTAAAAAGTTTTTACCAAATTTCTTGATAATCTGTTGCGAGAGTTTTTGAACATTCTTTCCTTTAATTCCACTTCCAAGTAAAATAGCCAAAAGATCACTTTTTGAAAGTGCTTCTGGTCCATTTTTGATAAATCTCTCGCGCGGTCTATCTATTTTTGGAATGTCTTTTATTCTTGCCACAATTTTATTCTACCAAAAAAATCGCCGAAAGGCGATTTTTTTATTAGCTCTGTGTACTAAATATACAATTTGACTCCCCAAATGAGAAAATTTTCGAACCTTCAAATGGGTGGATTCGCTTAGGCATCCAGAGATAACGCTGGGTCAGATAAGAAAGT
>CAZRJS010000054.1:0-6297 GCA_964600565.1 Candidatus Woesearchaeota archaeon
AAAATAAATTATTTTTTATATCAAAATTAGTTTCAATAACTGCTCCTGTAAAAGATATATCAATAGATAAAAATAAAAAAACAAATCCTAAGAACAACAAAATTAAAGCTAACTTTTTCATATAAGCTAAGGGAAACTAAGCTATAAAAAACTATTTTTCTGTAAAGCGAACTATCTATCCAAAGGAATGCAAGCAATCTTTCACTACCTTAGGGATAAAAAAAGCAATTTTTATTTACTTTAACATCGGGCTTAAATAAACCGAAGAGTTGAGATTTCGCTCTCAATCGATTTAATGGTGTAGTTTTTGGAAAATACAAATATTTAAAATATCCTATGTTTTATTAAGAATATGGGTAATGTAAATATTGGAAAGCGAGTAGATTACAAAACTTTAGAAACAGCACTTGTTAAAGCTGCGGAGAAAGTTGGATGGAAAACTAGAATTGAAGATAAATTTGATAAGAATTATAATTTAGGCTCTGTTCAGGAAACAAAAGATTATAGTCATACGATTGTTCATTTAAAGGGAAGATTGTTTTCTGCTATTAAAATATATATTCCTAATAAAAATCAATCTAATTGGTTCTCTATTTGGCAGGGCCTTCAGCATGGAATAGCTTCTGAAAAAAGAATTAAAAAATATTTAAGTGCTGTCTCAGAAAACTTATAATTCTCAAGCAATTTTTATTTACTTTAACATCGCGATTAGAAGAAATTTTCAGAGCGTAGCGTGGTTGAGAGTTGAAAGCCTAAAGAAGTTTTATTTTTTCATTGTTACAAATATTTTTTTACTTCATCAGAAATTTTTTTAAGTAATTCTTTAGAAACAAAATTTTTTCTTTCACGATTATAGTGATGAGCAAAATCAGAATCGTGGAATTCTTCTCCTGCAAATTGAACATCATGATTATATCTTGGTCTAAAATGATAATGAACATATGGTTTTGGATTTTCTTTTTGATAAGCATTATTCATCAAACAAGTCCAATTAAACATTGTAGCATCAAATACTTTCTTGAAAGTAGATTCTAATTTTTTTACAATATTTTCGTGAAAATCAAAAACTTCATCAGATGTTAAATTTGATAATTCACTACAATCTCTTTTGAGAAGAATTGCACACCTACCTAAAT
Organism: Candidatus Woesearchaeota archaeon; assembly: GCA_964600565.1. GTDB lineage: Archaea > Nanobdellota > Nanobdellia > Pacearchaeales > GW2011-AR1 > CAZRJS01. Next base: position 1,137 of record CAZRJS010000054.1, read on the forward strand.
AAGATTGTTCATCACTTAGAACAACTTTCCAAAATTTTGTTTCATATAACATAAATTCATCTTGCATATTGTTAAAAAATCTCTATTTTTAAATAAGTTTCTAAAATAGGTGAAAAAATAAAATTACAATTAATAACTATTATACAAAATATTAATCTCAGATAATCCCCTAAAAATACTTTTATGGCCTCGCAGGTCCTAAAAATTCCTTATAGAAATTTTGGGAACTTCAAAACCCATAAAAGATTTTGAAGTGATTTGAACCTGAAAGACACCTGCGGTTTCTTGCAAACTTCCCTTTTTGTTTAAACTGATTTGTCAAATCAGAAACTCTAAACAAAAAGAGTTTCTGAGCTAGAAATTTTTGGACGATTATAAAGCAATTTACAATAAATTTCTACATCCAGAATTAAAGTATTTTCTTGTTTAATATTTGCCTAACGCAAATACTTTTATGGCCTCGATTGGATTTGAACACTTTCATTCGTTAGAATGGGAGTTCCCAAAATTTTAGAATAAAATTTTTAGGACCTTCAACTTTTCCAAAGTTGTAGGGTGAAAATCCTTAAAATGGCCCCGATGGGATTTGAACCCACGACACCTAGCTTAAAAGGCTAGTGCTCTAGCCAGGCTGAGCTACGGAGCCATAAAAATATTTGTATAAATTAGTTTATAAAATCTTTGATATCTAATTTTATTAAACAATTTGTTTTTATAGAATTTTAAAGGAATTTACTAATTTTTTTATAATAACCATCATACTCAGATTGTTCATGTATCTGTCTTAAAACAATTTTTTCAGCTATATTTCTAATTGTTATTCTTTGATCAAGTTCACCTCTACCAAGATCTTCTAATTTCATGAGTTTTTCTAAAGCTTTTCCAGCTAATTTATCTCCTTCTTCTGAATATTTAGAAAGTATCTTTAATACCCCTTTATAATCTAATCTAGGTTTAAAGCTAAATTCACCCATTAAACAATCATTTACATATTCCTCAGATATACCTCTTGTTTTATTAAGTTCTATTATTCTTTCTGGAAATGCAGAATAAGGACCACCGTTCTCTCTTTTTCTAATTTGTTCTAAAATTCTTTCAGGTTTTGCTTTTTCTTGTTCAGCTCTTTTTTTTATCCTTTTTATCAGAATCTCTTTTCTATCTTCTCTAGAATAATCTAATTTTTTAAGAGGCATCTTTATTCTTTCTTTTTATAAGTTATAATTATTTATGTTTTTTGAAATATCTTTTGAAAGAATTATAAAAAAGTTTTAAAACCGAACCTCAATATCTTCAAAATAATCTTTAATTTCATTTTTTAAATTTTCTAAAAAAACTTCTGAAGTATTTTTTTTAAAATTAAAACTTTCATCAATAAATTTTCCATGATTTTGAAAACCCTGAAGACAAAATTTTTTTGGTTTTCTCCCTATAATGTCATTTAACCAAACAGACATTTTTTTAACTTCTTCTAGATTATGAAAATCTTCTATTATTGTTGTTCTAAACTCATAATTTTCCAACCCAGAAATAAGTTTAACACTTTTTTCTATTTTATTTATATCAATATTCGAAACACTTATCTTTTGATAATTTTCCTTGCTTGATTTAATATCCATAGCAACAAAATCAACAAGTTTTTCATCAATAATCTCTTTAAGTAATTCAGGAAAACTCCCATTTGTATCTATTTTTATGAGATATCCTAATTTTTTTATTTCTTTTAAAAAATCTTTATTAAGAGTTAAAAGAGGTTCTCCTCCTGTAATACAAACTCCTTCCAAATAATTTTTTCTTTTTTCTAAAAATTTAAAAAATTCTTCTTGAGAATAATCTCCTTTTTGTTCTTCCAAAACTAATTCGGGATTGTGGCAAAAACCACATCTAAAATTGCAACCAAATAAAAAAATTGTGCAGGCTATTTTATCTGGATAATCAATTAAAGTTGTTTTTTGAATTCCTTTTATTTTCATCTTATTAAAAACTCATTGAAATTAATCACTACTTCCAACTTCGAATAATTTTCTGTCTTCAACTTCTGCTTGTTTTCCTTCATTCATCTGATCAACTGGCCTTAAATAACCAACACATCTTGTAAATACTTGGCATCTAGTTCTATTCTCTTGTATCTCTTCTGTCATTTTTACCTCCTTTGTTTATTTCTCTATAGAAATTTTTTGTTTAATTGCGGGAATATATCCTCTTTCAGCATCACATTTTGGGCAATATTTATGCTCCCCTGCTATATATCCGTGGATAGGGCATATTGAAAAAATTGGTGTTAAAGTAAAATAAGGTAATCTAAATTTCTCAGAAATTTTTTTAACAAGTTTTTTTACAGCTTCTTTTGGAAGTTTTTCTCCAATAAAACTATGAAAAACAGTTCCTCCTGTATATTCTGTCTGTAAATCATCCTGTAATTCAAGTGCTTCAAATAAATCATCTGTATAATCAACTGGAAGCTGGGAAGAATTTCCAGTTATAAATGGCTTATCCTCTCTTCTTGCTACCCAGGTACTATTTTCTACTGTTGGACACCATACTAAGCCAGTATATTTTGTTTTTTTAAGATTTTTTTTAGTTATTTCTGTATGAGAATATTTTGAAGGGACAATATGATATGCTCCACATAATTTTTTATAATCAGAGATTATGGCTCTCTTATCACATTTTATGCATAATTCTTGGAATTGGTCAGCTAATTTTTTATTTCCAGTAGAATAATAAGAAGAATGTTCACTAAAACTACCATCTCCTTTCATCATAGTATTTAATAATAGCATCTGTTGTTTTTTAGAAAGATTATTTAAACACCATCGCGGAATTTCTTTTGAATTAATTTTCTTTCTTATTCTTTTTCCATTTTTAGCAGAAATTCTAAAGATAGATTTGCCTCTTTTATCCCCGAGAATACTATATTTTATTTTTAAATTATCTAAAATTTTTTTTATTTCATCAAAATTTTTTTTATTATACCATTCAGCTTGTGTAATTCTTATAGCATTATTATCTTTTTCAAAATGACCTTCAGTGATAATCCAGGCAATTAATTCAACAAAATTATTTGGAATTTTAATTATTTCAAAAGCAGAATAATCCCCTGCCATAGGCATAATTAGTCTAAAAGGAAGATTTTCTGGTGTAGCAAATTGATATTTTCCTTTTCTATTTCCATCATATAATACTCTATGATTAGGAGTAACTAATTGATTTTGCCTTTTAGAAAAGATTTGATAAATATCTCCATTTTTAATTTTTTGTGTATTCATATATAAAATAGGTTGATATTCTAATTTTTTGGTGTTTGTATTTAAGGTTAAAATTAAATCTCCTTCTTTTAATTGATTATATTTTTTCCATCCATCAATAGAAAGGCATTCTGTATCTTGAGAAACACAATTTGTGTAATAAGGTTTCGCACTCTGATTTCTAACAGCTTTTTCATTAGCAACAATTATTCTTCCAAATCTTTTTTTATCGCTTCTTGCAAATCTATAAGCAGTTCCTTCTGCAGGAGTAGCTTCAAGATTATAAATATTCCCTGTTTCAACCTGATATTCTTCAAGTCTTTCTCTCATAAATTCAAGAACTTTTATTGAAAATTCTTTACCTAATTCAGTTCCAATATTCTCTCCAGGCATAAAATTTAATATTGCTTCGTTAAGTCCAACTAATCCAATTGTAGAAAAATGATTTTTCCAATATTTTCCAAATCTTTGATTGACTACTCTAAGATAAAATTTTGTATAAGGATAAAGCCCTTTTAGAGTAAAATTCTCAATAGTTGTTCTTTTTATTTCTAAACTTTCCTTAGCAAGTTCCATTAAATTCCCTAGTTTCTTAAAAAAATCTTCTTCATCTATAGCAGTAAAACCAATTCTTGGCATATTTATTGTTACAACTCCTATAGAACCTGTTTGGGGATTTGCTCCAAATAAACCCCCTCCTTTTCTTCTCAATTCCTTTTGGTCTAAACGTAAACGACAGCACATACTTCTTGCATCTTCTGGATTCATATCAGAATTAATAAAATTAGAAAAATAAGGTATTCCATATTTAGCAGTCATTTCCCATATCAAATTATATTCAGGATTATCCCAATCAAAGTCTTTTGTGATGTTATATGTTGGAATAGGAAAAGTAAAAACCATCCCTTTAGCATCTCCTTCAATCATACACTCTGCAAAAGCTTTGTTAACTATATTCATTTCTTTTTGGAAATCAGAATAAGTTTCTTTTTGCATTTCTCCCCCAATAATTACCCCTTCTTCTTTCATATAACCTGGAACTTTCAAGTCCATTGTTAGATTTGTAAAAGGAGTTTGGAATCCCACTCTTGTAGGAACAGCCATATTAAACAAAAATTCTTGCATAGCTTGTTTAACTTGTTTATAATCTAAATCATCATATCTTACAAAAGGTGCTAAAAGAGTATCAAAATTTGAAAAAGCTTGTGCACCTGCAGTTTCTCCCTGCAATGTGTAAAAAAAATTAACCATTTGCCCTAAGGCTGTTCTAAAATGTTTTGCAGGTTTTGAAGATACTTTGCCTTTAGCTCCAGTAAAACCAGTTATTAATAAATCTTTTAAATCCCACCCAACGCAATATGCTCCTAGAATTCCTAAATCATGAACATGTAAATCAGAAGATTCATGGGTTTTTCTTATTGCTTCGGGATAAATTCGTCTCATCCAGTAATTACTAACTATTTTTGTAGAAATATAATTATTTAGTCCTTGTAATGAAAAACCCATATTAGAATTTTCTTTAACCATCCAGTCATTTAAATTTACATAATCATCAATAACTTCAATAGTATCAAAAAGCCCTTTAACATTTCTTAGTTCTTCACGACTTTTTCTATAAAGAATATAGGCTTTTGCAACTTTGGCATGCCCTTCTTCAATAAGAGTTTTTTCAACTAAATCTTGAACGTCTTCAACTTCAGCTATACCTTTTTCACCATATTTCTGTTCAATTCCATTATAAATTAAATTAGAGAGATATTTAGGTTTTTCTTTATCTGTTCCACCAACAGCTTTAACAGCTCTCCAAATAGCCCCGGTTATTTTTTCTTGAACAAATGGAACAACACTCCCATCTCTTTTCCTTATTTTTTTAACCATTTTTATTTCTTTAAAAATAAGGTTAAGGAAATCTTTGA
>CAZRJS010000055.1:0-6267 GCA_964600565.1 Candidatus Woesearchaeota archaeon
GATGTTAAATAACTAGATGTGTCTCTCCAAACAGTGATTTTCTATAATAAGGGGGTGGTGAGTTCCATAGTTTTTTTTGGTTTGAGTCAATATGAAATGTATCTCATCACGACTCAAAACTTTTTATAATATAGAGACCATGAGTTCCGTATATTTTTTCGGTTTTAATGAATACGAAATATAAAAAACCTGCAACACGAAGGAAAAAACACTAAAAACTTGTCGTATTGAAGGATTTTTTTTTCAGCCTCAAGCCTTGATTTTACTGGCTTGGATTGTGTTTTTTGCCTATCTCACATATATACTATAATACAAGTACCATACGAGAATTAAATTTCTATAGAATAAAACTTCTTTAAATACAAATATTCTATAGGATGTAAATATTTTTTTAAATCTTTATGAAAAGCTATAAACATAGTTTCTGTAAATGTTCTTGTTGTTGTTGCAAATAAAGGATTTAATAATAAACACCATCTTTTATCTATTTGCTCTTTTACTATTATATTAAATTTTTCTACATCTGGTTTTATGTATGTAGCCCATTTCTTATCTGAAATATTTAATTTTTCTTTTAATCTACTTATGTTTGGGACTATTTTATTATTTCCATACTTCAATCTACCATCATGTGTAATCATATGTGAAATAGAATATAAAAATGCCTTAGTATAATCATGTAACTCTAATATTATATTCAAATTTCTTTTACATGTAAAATATCCATCATCTGCAAAATCTAATTTTATTGAATTTGGACTTGTTGGTAAATTTTGTAATCTTAATAATAAAACCAATTCTTCTAATGTTAATTTTGCTGGATTTATTTCTAATAAATTAAACAATCTTTTAATTTCTTTTTCTCTCTCTTCTTTTTGTATACTAACTATAACTTCCCAATCTAAATCTTCTCCGTCTGTTTTTTTATAATGACCTATTTGTGCAAATTTACTCACTTTAAACCATCTCCTTTTTTTTATTTATATTATAACATATAAGGATGATTTTATCAAATAAAAAACTAGGGTATATACCCTAGTCGTTCATTTCATTTTTTAAATAAATTAAAAACTCCTCTCCAAACGTATAGAACTCTGATTGTAGTAATAATGCCCCATCCTTTCCTAGCTTCGCCTCTAACACGCTGTCAGAGGCTTTGGTGGCATATTCTAGCAACTCATACATCTTATTCTCACCATATTTATTAAATATGTCTAATATTAATATATATAGTTTATAAAATATGAATTTCATAAATTTATCTTTCATTATAACACCTCCTATATGTCCAATGTAAGTTTATATGATGCGTATACGTTCGACAATCCACTAATACTAACTCCCTGCGGATTACTAGCTGTAACTAAATATTCTATTCCTCCAATAATAGCAGTTAATCCTATTAGATTTATTGATGCTAATGGTGTTGTTATAAATGCTTCAAAATTAACATATAATTTTTCTGACTCACTATCGATAACAGAATATGAGTTTGAAATTTCAAATGACAATGCGTCTGACGGAGGTACTACACCATATCTATTATCTCTTAATGATGTTGCTGATATTATTAAATTTGTTATTTTTATATCATCATACAACATTTTACCTATTAGTCTTTTCCCATTATTCGTCAATGTATTTTTTCCTTTGTAAATACTTTTATCTCCTTCAAATATTTCGTATTCTCCTTTTATCATAATCCCCTTCCTCCTATCCATAATTTGTCTGACGCACTTTTACTTATTAATATTGGATCGGTTAATATTATTGGTCTGTACGTATCTTCGCCTCTAGTTATTAATGGTAATGTTTTTTTTATAAAACTTCTATTAACTAAATATGAAGCATCAGATGTTACATATGTATATGTATTATTTTCAACCTCTGAAACTTTAATGAAATAACTTCCACTATTTATACCATGAGGTAGGGTTACTGTCGTAGCATCAACTTGAGATACATAATATATAAGTGGAAAGGTATCTGACGTTGAAAGTATAAGATTATAAGATGCTGAATATCCGAAATTTCCATTATTATTTAAACTAATATTTTTTTCTCGAGTATCTGATATAAATATTATACGATCACCAACTTTAATTGTTTTATTTAAAGCCACTTCTAGTGATGCTCTATCAAGCACAGATGCTGTAGATGATAATGTAAAATATCCAAAATCATGATCAGATGAATAGAATGAATGTTGATCATCTACATTATCATCTACATTTCCACCCCTATAAAAAATAGTTTCATTTAATAAATTATCTTTCATTTTTAATATATTTGTATTATAATTTTTTTTTAATGATATATTGCTAGATATGTATTTTTTTTTATAATAAGGATTATACATATTTATTCCCATCATATTATTTATTTCAAATAAAGTTCCATATCCAGCAGAAGATCTTGTTGTTGCTGTATCATCTGTTGGTCTATATCCAGAATCTTGGAATATTCCACTATTAGATAATATTTCTTCGCCATCATGTAGTAATGAATCAAAGGCAACTGGTATCTCAATATAAGAAACTAATATTTTATCAGAAGATCCTGACCCAACTCTAGTATATCTATCATCGGCAGAATCTACCAGTTTTAATATTCTTGCATAATCTTGTAGTTGAATGTACATACTATCATTAACTCTTATTTTGTCTCCATCAACACTATATACAGATGATTTTACTGGATTAACAGCGTGACTAGAGTTATAATCAATTAAAATTTCATCATCAACAGAATACTCATATGGATTTTTAGAAATAAATGTATAAAACGGTACGTTAGCGGTAGTTCTTGAATTATATAAAATATCACCAGTTTCATATCCAACATATCCTAATACTCCTTGATTAAATGATCCTTGACTAGGAGAATAATACTCTGAATCTCCTATATAATAATCCTCTTCTATTCCAATATTATTATAAATATACCCGTCCCCTTGTAATGGCCTAAGATAACCAACTTCTCCTAATATTTTATGATTATTTTTAGTTATAGTGTCTTCTATAAATATAGAATTTTGTGTAGTTTTACCAGCAACTCCAGCTCTTTCTAATTCACTAATTCTATCATTAGCACCATTTAATAACTGTGGTAACGAAGATAATGTTCTAGCATTTTGATAAGACTTATTATTAGCCATTTATATCACCTCTTCTATTGTATAAGTTACATATATTTCATTTTGTCCATGAATCTTGTTATTAAGTGTTGTTTGTTCTAATATAACTTTAAAATATACACCATTCCCATCCGTGCTGTGTTTCGATGTAAAAAATGTACTGTCAAGTAATATATAATTAGCATTAAGAACAACATCAGAATAATCAAATTGATTTACCTTTAAAGTTATACTTCCATATAATTTATTCTTTTGTCTTTCATTTATTATTTTTTCTAAATATAATTCTAAATCTTCTGCTGTAGATATTGAAGTATTATGAATTTCATCATAATAACCATATCTTTCAATACTATCTATATTTTGGTAATTCTTTAAATCATTTTCGTATGTAGTAAATCTAGCACCCAATATATTACCTTTATTTAAAAATATTCCACTCCAATAATCTTCACCACTTTCATTTAATAAATACTCTATAGCATTTCTATCTACTTGTAAATTAAATCCATAAGCACCGCTACCTTCAACTATATATGATTCATAAAATTTATCAGTTAAATCTTTTTGTGATAATGATATTGTATTTGTAGAAAAAACTCTTCTAAATAAACAAAACTCACTAGAATCATTATAATAATAATCAGAATCTAAAGTTATTGCTTCACTTAAAGTTATTGTCCCAGTTGAATTAACAAATTTAATTACTTTTCTGGTGATCCAAGTATCTTCTTTTTTATTATATATTTCTATATAAGATTGTGCTGAATCACTAATTAAGTTATAGAAAAACTTATCATGTAAATCAGAAGCAATGTATCCTTTTATTATAACATCTAAAGAACTAGAATTATTACTATTCAAATATAATATTGATGGCACTCCATTATAATTATCCCCTATATTAGATGATGCATATGCGAAACAATATGATTTTTGAAAAGAAAATGATGTATTTATGTTCGATTCGTCATATGTGGAATATGTAGTTCCATCTTTTCTAATTAAATATATAGAATCATTAGAGTTATTACCGTCATTAGAAACTTCAAATTCTATTAACTCGTCTACTGCCTCATTAGACATAAGATATATTTCACAATTATAGAATGAATCTTCATAATTTTGTTCTACTATTTCTGTAAAATAAAAAAGACTACTTGTTGAGTTATATGACTCGAATTTCAAATAATGATATACGCCATTGTTATTTATATACATTTTACAATATTCACCTGAATCAAGTCCGGAAGGATAATTACTAATGTCAATTTCGTATTTTTTTTTATTATTTATTAATACCCCAGTTTCAGTAAAACTTTCTATACTCATATCTGTGTGTGGTTCAAATATAGAAAATTCAACGCTAATATCATCACCTTTATTCAAATATAAAAATCTAGGATATATTTCTAATGATGTAGAAATATTTGAAGAAGAATTAACTTGTATAACATCGTCATTTATAGAAGTTAATAAAAACGAATCTTCATTAAATTGATTTCTTCTTATTTTAACATCTATAGATTTTAAATAACCGTCTATCTCACTTATGGTATTATATTTTATAGCAGCATAAGCGGTGTCGTTGTTTCCTAATTTTAAATACGAACTAACAGTATTATTTTTATTAAAATTTGAAACAGAGTTTGATATTGGTAAATAAGTATTAAAGTATAAATTTTCTTTTGGTTTAACTTCGTCTATTATAATCGTTGATTCTTCTTCTCTTTCATTTTTATAATCAGACATTAATAAATTATTTACTATATTTCCAGAATCAGAAGACAGAGATAAATTATCTACCAGTCTATCTATATCATCATAACCATTATCTAGTTTTGAAGATAAAATAACTGTATTTTTTTTTGTTATGTCATAATTTTCTAATTCTATCTCACATTTATTAGTTATTTTATATATTTTATTATATTTATCCAACATATCATTAAATATATTTTTTATATATTTTAAATCAGTTGATGGATTATATACTTTGTTATCTATATTTGTGCTATTTATATATCCAATTCCTATAGTAACTGGCTCATTATTATAAGATTTTAAATACATATATTCATCTACAAATTCTATTTTTAAATATTCATAATATATATTAGCCGTATAAGAACCATAAGGTATTTCATCTATTTTAAAAGTAGATAATATTTTATCCCCATCATTCACTCTTAATATAGTACATTCTTTACCAAATTCACCATTTGTAACATATCCATATTCATAAGAGTTCGAGCATCCATCAGAAGTTGGATATGAAAATTTAGCTGAATATGTTGTATCAGAATTTCTTTCTATAGTAACTGTTATTTCTAATGGTGCTTTTATATTTCTAAAGTTTGTTATTGAAAAATTCATATTACATTGTGCTAATGTATGTTCTAGTGTATATGATGGATATTTTTGTATACTAACTATTGTTGAGTATTTCAAGTATTGTTGTGTTGATCCATATCTAACATAAAATGTGTCACCAATTTTAGGATAATTACTAGACTTTAATTTTTTTTCACTTATTAGAATGTGGTATAAATTATTACTAGAATCCAACATGGTATCTCCGTATATATCAGTTAATTCTATTTTATCTAAACTTTCTTCATATTTTAATAGTCTGTCATCACTTCTTATAATGTTTGTTATAAATTCTGATATTGAAATATCAAATTTATTTATTGTTTTATTGAATATATATTTTGATAATTCTGCTGATTTATGCTCTAATGTGACGTTATATTTTATATAATCTGGTCGTATTCCACCTATAAAATTATATTCACAAGTTTTTATAGTTCCATTAAATATTATAGTATTATCATTAGAATCTTCATTTACTTGTATTATTAAAAATGGTAATCCAGATATATTAACCTCATCTAATATATACTTATAATCATCATCACTTGTTTTTATGAAAAAGTTTATATTACTTACAACCATAGCAGAGCCATCTCTTGAAGTTGTTATAGAAATATTATTCTCGATATTATCAGTTATATTTACAAGTCGTTTCGTACTTCCTTCGTAAGATAGTCCGCCTATATAAAAATTATATAGGCTAAACTCTTTTCCTTTTTCTGTATATGTTAAACTCATTTAATCACGCTCCTTAA
>CAZRJS010000056.1:0-1604 GCA_964600565.1 Candidatus Woesearchaeota archaeon
GGCTTGTGGATTAGTAAGTGCCTCTAATGAAGTGGATGGGCCAGCAACTGTGGATAATTGTTCAGTATCTCTTGAAAATAATTGGTCTTTAATTGCATTAATAAGCGTGGGTGTAGTATCAGGCATTACAGATTTATTAGCATCATAATCATAATCAACACCCTTATTTTTCAAATAATTGCCTGGGAACCTTTGATCAAACCAATCCTTAATAGGGCTTTTGTCAGGAGCAGGGGCAGCCTCCTCCAGATACTCAGTAGGGTCAAACTTAGCACCCATCATATAGTCCTTCATATCCTTAAACATGGCTCTTTTATCTATAGGGGCATCTTTACTAACACCGGGATTAGGTTTGGAAACAGCTAGTAATGACGCTGTGCCCTCATCTTTATCAGTCTCTGGACTAAGTTTGTCTGCTATTCTTTTCAAATACTCATTAGAAATTGCTATAACCTTTTCTAATGGACTAGTTATCATTTCCTTTAAGGACTTATCTAATGGACTAGCATTTGCGGCTTTAAGCTTATCAGAAAATTCCTGTTTAATGGCGGCAGTTAAGGCAGTTAAATCTTTATTATCTCCAGCATCACCTTTAAATACAAACTCAGTTCCAGTACTTTTAAATTTTTCTAGCACATTTATACGCTTGTCACGGGTATAATCACCTAAACCTGCTTTGTTTTGTCTTGCCCTTGCAATTGCCTCATCTATTGGTACTTTTTCACCAGAGCTCTCCAGAACTTTTTTAATCTCAACCTGAACTTTCTCAACCCTATACTTTTCATCATCACTTAGCCCCATACTAGGAGCTAATAACCTTTCAAGATTATGATTAAGCTCTACATAAGGTTGCATATTTGCTGAATTTCTTTGGTTTTCTTTTATTTGTTTTTGATCATTAATTTTCCATGCATATTTAGCATCTAGATCCAATAACTGTTGTTCAGCGTCTCGTCTAGCTTTAGGGTCAGTAGTAGTGCCAGCAGTTGTTAGTAACTGAGCACGTTCTAACTCCTTAGCATTGGATTTCCCACTAACTAAATTAACTCCTACTCTAGCGCCCATACGTTGTTGCGCTGGTGAAATAGGTATAGCAGCTAATGGATCTGAGCCTCCTAATAACATGTCAAGAGAGTCAAGATAAGTTTGTAATCCTTGTATACCTGTTACCGCATGTTCTACAGATACATCTTCTAAAGCATCATTTAATCTATTTATAGCATCAGCATATTTATTATGATTTCTCATAGCAATACCTAACGCTTCTTGATGATCACTAGTTAACTTAGTTTGCTCTTGTACTTTCTCCAGTATCGGATGAAGATCCTCTAACTCACGCTTCCATTGTCTAATTTGTTCAGGAGAGGATGTATTATTCTTTTCAGCAGCATTTATATCTTGCTCAAGCACAGCCTCCCTATCCCTATAATGAGCTAGTACCTTTAAGTTAGCTTCTTGCACTAAAGCCCCTTTAGACAGTGTAGTGAATACCCCCTTTACAGTATTATCTCCTTCCGCATAAGCTCTTTGTTGTGAAGACATTTCTCGTCTACCTAATGGAAGAGTAACCTCTCCGCCAAAACCTTCTAATTCCCCTTTTAAAG
>CAZRJS010000056.1:1704-6151 GCA_964600565.1 Candidatus Woesearchaeota archaeon
CTTCTTCTGCCGCCTTTTTCTTGGCTCCTACAGAATCATTGAACCCCCCTAAAAATTTATAAGCACTACCACCAACATCACCAGAAAGATTAGTGTAATCCCCTGTTTTAAATGCTGTAGCAAATGCTGTACCTGAATCTTTGGAAAATTTTTTAAAATAGCTTGGCATATTTTCAGAGCCTGCCCTAATTTCTAAAGCTTTCATTATAGTATAAAGCCCGCCTACTGTAAGAGCTAAATTCTCTTTTGTGTTGTCTGATGCACCAGAAGCCCCTGCTGCCTTATAAGTAAGTAACCCTGTTTTTGCCAAACCTCCAAGAGCATTATTTAAATATTGTTTAGGATCTAATTCATTTTTTAATAAGCCTTGCTTTACCCCAATATCGTAATCAATGTCATTTCTTTCGTCTTTATTTGCTTCTCCAGGTAAAGCTTTTTTTTGTGCTTCTAGTTTTTCTATACTTTTTGCTACTTCATCCCTTTTCTCTTTTATAGAAATTCCTTTAAAAGCAGTCACAATTGCTCCAGTTACTAACGCCTTTTCAAGTGTTTTAGCAGGTATAAGCGTTTCCTTCTTTTTAGACCCCATTGCTGCCGTGTAATCATTAACTTCTTTAGAAGGCAGGTACCCTGGTCTTTTCCAAAGATTTGCTTCTAAAAAAATGTCACTATCCATACGTGCTTTCTCTACCTCAACCTCCCGACTTGCCTTACCTTCTTTAATTGATTCTACTTGTTGTAAAATACTTGGCAAATCACGTTTATTCCCTTGCATACCATAAGCCAACACCCTTGCTGCATTTCTATCACTATTGCCAAACCACCCAGTATTTGCTGCAGATTTAGAATTAGCAATAGTATCCTTTGCTCCATAAGTTTTCAAAACCCTACCATAGGACTTAGTAAGAAGCTCATCTAATCTACCTACAGTTTTAGTATCACCTGTCTTTGCAGCTTCATCCCTTATCTCTGTCAAAGCACTAAGACTTTTAAAAAGTTTATCTGGACCTGCTGTATTAATAAAACGGTTACTAGGATCAAATCCATCAGCCTTTATTTTTTCTGCTACTTGTAAACTTTTTTCAGCCTGTGCTGAATTTTTAGTAATTTCTTTTTCTTTACCATTAGCAGCCTCTACAAGTTCTTTATTAGTCCTTTCTATTTCTGCTAAGTATGGCTCAAGATTATGTATAGCCAATGAGATATGAGCTGCTCCCTTATCTCCACCTACTTTTCCCATAATATCTGATAATTCTTTCTGGCGTTTAGGATCTATTAAAGTCCCAATACCCTTAGAAACACCCCCTATTTGCTGTAGATCTGCATATGTACTTGCAACAGCTGCTGACTGGCTTTTGTAGACTTCAACTCGTTTCTCTTTTATAAGAATAGACTTTGCTACTTTATTATACCCTTCAAACATCACAGAAGCTCTTTGTTGCTCATTTAAATCTTTGTAATGCCCTACTCCTAGATCTAAAGAAGCTACACCTTTAGTTTTACCTCTCATAAATCCTGCAGTTTCTTTATCAACTTTGTGTCTCATCTTTTCTAATTCAACACTCTTTTCCATGGTCCTTTGGCCCGCTGATAATTCTTTATTTAAATCTTCTAAGGCAGCGCGGTATTGGAAAACTATTGAATTATTTTTTAATATATCCCCTAATTTTGCTAAATTTTGGGCAAGCCCACCTAGCACTTCAGGTGATGCTGACTCAATCCCTTCTCCTGCCAGTCGTTGCTTTTCAGAGTTATAATCTACTAAAGGATCATAATATTTAGCTATAAACTCTTTATCATACCCCTTCTTATACTCTTGTTCACCAAAAGTGTTTGTAGCTGGATCATACCCTTTGGTGGATTGTAGTAATACATTTGTAGGAATCTCATCATAGAATTTTTCGCCTAAACTAAATTGCCGTTTATTTAAAGTCTTATCGGACATACCAATCATTCCAGCTGAAGCACCCGCTATAAATGTATTTAATTTTGTTATATCGGCCTGCGCTTTTACTAATATTTCATCAACTGGAAAAAATGCTCTAGCTCCAGCAGCTATCTCTTCATTTGAAAATTGTTTACTGATTGGCATAGTTGAAGATTTATCCATAAAATCTAAAAATATATTTTTATCTTTATCTATTTTTAAAATTGCTTGATCTGTAGCAATCCCGTATTCCTTTGCAAATTCTTCATTGAGTGTTACTAAATCACCAGACTGTGCTTTAACATTCCCCCTTGCATTTGGTTTTCTGGCATATCTGTCTGCCTCATATAATTTAGCCTCTGTGAGAGACCTCGAAGCTTCTACATAAGAACCTGCCCCTCCTGCCATAGTACTTAAAATTTTAGATGCGGCAACATCTTTTCCACTAATTGTACCTTTTATACCATCAACATTATATTTATCTTCATATTCAGCTTGAAGGCCAAAAGTTTTTAGTGCATTATCAGATGTATATATCCTTGCGATTTCCTCTACAGATATACCATCAGTACCTATGCTATTTAAAGTTTTTGACACCTCAGAGTAACCTGAAGAAAAAGCCTTTAACACTTTAGAATGGGCGGATAAAGCTGTCTTTATGTCGTCATCAAACACAGTAGTTCCAGGATACATTGCCTTGGCTTCAAATAATTGAGCCAACTTTTCTTGTATAACTTCTAATGCTTTTTTAGGACCTACCTCTATATTTTCAGCCAGCATTTTACCTATTAATGAAAACTCTTTACTAAACTCTTTTGCATTAAATTTCCATGTCTGAGTACCACCAGTTTCAGTAAGATCTTCTACGAAACGAGCTGATATTTTAAGTTTAGCTAATGCCAATGAAATTGTTTTAGTCTTTTTTAACTCCTCTAAATACTCCTTAACATTAGTTTTATTATTTAAAATTACTCTACCAAACTTATCAAAGCCTGAAACCATTTCAGGGCCTAATGCCCCTAAACCTGAGTCAAAGTTTCTAACATCCTTTAGCTGCCTTACTTTCTCCAATAACGGACTTTTATACTCCCCCCGTTTTACTCCAGCAGCCTGCTCATCAGGTTTATACAACTTATCTATTTTCTTCCTTTGATCAGCCAACTTTTCATAAGAAGCAAGTAGTGCATGTATAGAATCAATTTCTTTAGAATCTGCTTCTAATTTATCCAACTGCTCATCTTTATAGTCGGAGGCGGACTGAGTTAAAGTTTTAAAAGCATCTACTAATGTAGGAGTAAATGCTGCCAAACCAACCATAGTTCCTAAAAGAGGTGCTAATGATTTCATTGCAGACGAGTTATTAGAGGCATAACCTTCCATAAAAGATTGAGCTCCTTTACCTAGTTTATCACCAACAATATCAAATGTGCCTGCTGTTCCATTTATTAATCCTGAAGTAACTTCAGTGGCAACGCCAACAACTTTGGCCACTGATGCTGGAGCAACAAGCGACATGCCAGTACCAATGTAATCTACAGCCTTGCCTGCCATCTTTATATATTTACCAACAGCCTTTACAGCAACACCCGTGTCATTCCTTACTATACCGGTAAATTTGTTGAAGGCCTGCCCAGCAGACAGGGCCCCAAAAGCTAATTTACCTAAAGAACTTTCCATATCATTAATATTTACTGTCCCTACATCACCTAGCTTAGATAAGCCAAATAAATCCGAATCAAGTTCCGGTGAGCCTTTGCCAAATACCTCAAATAGTCCTTGACCGAGCCCTTTAGAAAAATCCTCTTTTAACGCTGAAAAAGAAATTTTAGTTCTATCTACTAAACTTATTATACTATTAAGAGCCCCAGCACCTTTAGTTATATACCCTACAAATAATAACAATCCAGCACCAGCTAACTTCAGGGAGCTTGGTATATTATTTACTGCTTCAACTAGCGTTCTTAGTCCGGTTAAACCTGCTTTAAAACTAGGAAGAACCACTTTACCTATTTCTACCTTTAGAGCAGAGAATACTGCTTTAGTTTGTGCTAACTGTTTAGCATAAGTCTTCATCAATTGAAGATTTCTTCGTTCAGCAGAACCCTTAGAATTCATACTATCGGCAACACTTTTTACTACTTGATCCCAGTTCTCCATTAATACCAATACTTGGTTATACTGACGTGTACCACCAATCGCTTGGGCTATACTAAGTTTTTGAGCTTGTTCTAACTCACCCCACTTACTAGCTAAATCACCAAGAACGTCATATCCAGACCTTAATTGCCCTTTGTCTGTTTTAGTATCTACTCCTACACTATTTAACGCTTTAGGGCCCTTACCTGATGAGAGCCTTCTAAAAATAAACGTTAAAGAAGTTCCTACTTCTTTACCTGTTTTACGAGTAACTGAACCAATGCCAGCAATCATACCGTTCAACTGATCAAAAGTAAACCCAGCATTCTTACCAGCAGAGGCTGCCTTCTTTATAGCGTCTGCTAAATCACCGGCAGTAATAGC
>CAZRJS010000057.1:0-6124 GCA_964600565.1 Candidatus Woesearchaeota archaeon
GTTCTACAACAAAACCTCTTTATTGTTCTAATGGGAACTTGATTAATCAATGTAGCAGTTGTGGATGTGTTTCAGGACAGCAATGCCAGAGTGATGGGAGTTGTAAAGAAGGTAGCCAAACATGTCATACAAAACCTCTTTGGGATTGGAATTATTGTACCTCTTCTTGTAAGTGTAATGCAAGTGAAGGAGATTGTGATTATGATTATCATTGTAATACAGGATATTGTGCCCAGAATGTAGGGGCTAAATATGGACAAAGGTCAGATTTAGATGTTTGTGAAGTTGAAACTAAAAAATGTTCTGATGGAACTCTTTATAGTAGTTGTTCAACCACAAAACCTTTGTATTGCTCTAATGGAAATTTGATTAATCAGTGTAGTAGTTGTGAATGTCCAACTGGAAAAGAATGTCAGAGTGATGGGAGTTGTAAAATTCCTGTTAAAAAATGTTCAGATGGAACTCTTTATAGTAGTTGTTCATCTTCAAAACCTTTGTATTGCTCTAATGGAAATTTGATTAATCAGTGTAGTAGTTGTGGTTGTGATGCTGGAAAAGAATGTCAAAGTGATGGGAGTTGTAAAATTCCTGTTAAAAAATGTTCAGATGGAACTCTTTATAGTAGTTGTTCAACCACAAAACCTTTGTATTGCTCTAATGGAAATTTGATTAATCAGTGTAGTAGTTGTGAATGTCCAACTGGAAAAGAATGTCAGAGTGATGGGAGCTGTAAAATTCCTGTTAAAAAATGTTCAGACGGAACTCTTTATAGTAGTTGTTCATCTTCAAAACCTTTGTATTGCTCTAATGGAAATTTGATTAATCAGTGTAGTAGTTGTGGTTGTGATGCTGGAAAAGAATGTCAAAGTGATGGGAGTTGTAAATTAAAAGAAAGCAATATAGAAGCAGAGATTAGTGTTGAAACAATAAAAGATGAATATAATCTTGGGGAGTTAGTTAAATTAGATGAATCTCTTGGAGTGAATCAAGGGAGTAATAATCTTTTATCTAATCAAGAGTTTGGATTTGAAGAAAATAATAAAGAAGATATAGAGTTTACTTATGATGATTCTTTACCTACTGGAGTGTTTGAAAGAAGAGAAGGAAATCATTCTATTAAAATACATAATATAAATAAGGGTTCATTAGGTTTTTTTAAAAATAATGGGTATATAATAGAATTCAAAGAGAAATCTGTTCTTGAGAAAAAATTAGAAGTTGAAGATGAAATAATTTTTACAGCGGAGAAATTAGAGAAGATTAAAGCAGAATATGAAGATCTTGATAAAGATGGTTGGAATTTTATAAATCCTGCTTCAATAAGTTCAAGAAGTTTTAAGAGAGTTAAGATTTATACAAATACTAGAAAACTTAATTCTTTAAAAAATAATTTTGATGCTGAACTTGAAAATCAGAAAAAAAAGATATCTAAAGAGCATGGAGATTTTAAAAATGATTTAATTAAATCAGGGCAATCTATGGGAATTACTGGAAATGCTATAAATGAAAATAATATTAAAGAATCAGTTGAATTTACTAAAACTTTTAATGGAATTGTTTTAAATATTTCTGAAGATGAAGCTTTAATTCTTAAAGAAAGGTTTGACGAGGTAAGGGAAGTTCATCTAAATGGAGAAGTGAATATAACTTTAATGGATTCTGTCTCTGTTATTAATGCTGATGATGTCTGGAAATTAAAAGATAAGCAGGGAAAGAAAATCACAGGGGAGGGCATGACTATTGCTATAATAGATACAGGAGTAGATTATACACATCCTGATTTAGGGGGGTGTTTTGGGAGTGGTTGTAAAGTTGTTGGAGGTTATGATTTTGTAAATGATGATAATAATCCAATGGATGATCGTGGTCATGGAACTCATTGTGCAGGAATATCTGCAGGGAATGGAGATTGGGATAAAGATGGTGTTGTTGGGGTAGGAGAAGGATTAAATGGTGTAGCACCTGATGCAAAAATTTATGCATATAAAGTTTTAGGTGCAGGAGGGAGTGGAACATGGAGCCAAGTAATGTCAGGTGTTGAAAGGGCAGTGGATCCAAATAATGATGGAGATTTTTCTGATCATGTTGATGTAATTAGTATGAGTTTGGGAGGGAATGGTAATCCTGATGATGCTCTGTCTAAGACAGTTGATAATGCAGTTAAAAGTGGAGTAATCGCAGTTATAGCTGCAGGAAATTCTGGACCTAGAGAGAATACAATTGGAAGTCCAGGAACAGCACGAAAAGCAATAACAGTTGGGGCAACTTATAAAAAAGAGTATTCTGAAACTCTTTGGGGGGATGAAAATCCAAAGACAAATCAAATAACCGCATTTAGTTCAAGAGGTCCTGTTAAATGGGATAGAGAAGAAATCATGAAACCAGATATTGTTGCTCCAGGAGCCCTTATATGTTCTGCAAGATATGATAATATTTATCCAGAAGGAGAACATAAATATTACAAACCTTGTTATGATTTAAAGCATATTCAAATAGCAGGAACATCAATGTCAACCCCACATGTTGCTGGTGCTGTAGCTTTAATTAAGCAAGCTCATCTGAATTGGAATCCTATAGAAATAAAATCTGCTATTAAATCTACTGCAAAAGATTTAGGGTATTCTCCAAATATCCAAGGAGCAGGAGCAATAGATGTTTTGAAAGGGGTTAGTCTTAAAGATCTTCCTCCTATTGCGGATATTCAGACTAACGGAGATGTAAGTGGTATTTCTCTAGATATTTTTGGAACAGCTACTGCTGAATCTAGTTTTGAGAGTTATACTCTTTACTATAGTAGTGATTTAGCAGGGGATAAACATTGGATTAAGTTATATGAATCTTCAGAGAAAGTTAGGAATGATATTTTATATACTTGGGATATCAAAAATTTACCTGAAAAAAAATATTATTTGCGTTTAATTGTTAAGACTAAAGAATTATCTTTAAATGTGTTTGGTTCTATTACAGTAGTAAATACCTTAATTACTTCTCCAAAGTCTTTATTAGTTGATGATTGGTTTTATGGAGATATTTTTGTATATAAACCAAAAGATAAAATAAAAATTGAGGGAATTGCGGGAGGATATAATTTTGGTTCTTTTAAAATAGAGTATTGTGATGAGAATAATTTATGTAGTTATGATGGTATTTCTTTGATCAATAAAGGTTCTAAATCAATTGTTAATAGCGTTTTAGGAGAATGGGTTGTTCCCAAAAAAATTAAATCAGGTTATTATTTTATTAAATTAATAAATTTTTATAATAACAGAGAAATTACTTATGAGTCTAAAATTTATATTGAAACAGAATTTCAAGAAGGATGGCCAATAAAAATACCCCCCCTTCGAGGTGGAATTTGGACATATTCTTTTTTGAGTCAGCCTACTTTAGCAGATATTGATAAAGATGGAGATGATGATGTTATTGTGACTTATGGAGATAGTGTTAGAGTTTATGATGATGATGGTAGTTATTTACCTGGTTTTCCAAAAAAGATTAGGGGATATTCTCAAAGAGGGGCAGTAGTAACAGACATAGATAATGATGGTTATAATGAAATTATTTTTGGATCTTATGATAATGGAGATTTAATGCAAATAGTTAGACATGATGGAACCTTTCAACCTGGATGGCCAAAAGCTCTTGGGGAGAGGGTTGGATTTAGTATTAATGATATTGATAATGATGGATTCAAAGAAATTATATTACCTCATTCTTGGAGTGGAAAAATAAACATTTTTAATTATGAAGGTAAATCTTTGCCAGGATGGCCTAGATATATTCCTACTAATGGGAAAAATAAGGGGCCAATCTCAGTTCCTACTACTGTTGCAGATCTCAATAATGATGGTAAAAAGGAGATAATTGTAAGTATGGGGGTTGGTGGAGTTGAAGAGAGGATTGTTTCAATATTTGATTATGAAGGAAATACTCTCCCAGGTTGGCCCAAATTTTTTAAGTATAAACCTGCTTATAATTTTTTAATTTATTCTTCAGATATAAATAATGATAATGTTCAAGAAATTATTCTGGCTAGCGAGGATAAAATATACGCTTTTAATTATGAAGGAAAGTCACTTGAGGGTTGGCCATTGGAATTTAAAAATCCAGAATCTTTTATTACTTCTTTTACTATTGGAGATATTGATAATGATAAAAGTTTAGATATTATTTTTACAGGATCTCCTAAAGGATGTATTAATGCTTGTGACAATAAGGGGATTATTAAGTCATCTTTTCCAATTTGTTATGGGCGATATTTTCCTGATGGTACAAAGGTATCATCTTTTTTTGATCATATATCTATTCAGCTTGGAATTTTAAACGGAGATTCAAATCAAATTATTCCTGGCGCTGTATCTGCTAGTTCTACAAAAAAAGGTAATCTTCCTTCATTTTCTACTTTTTATTTTGATGGGAAAAATTTACTTCATTATCCTAAAATTGTAACACATCTTGTGCTATCTGAGATTATGCCAGTAGGAGATATAGATGGAGATGGGGATAATGAATTATTAACTTATTTATGGTCTAATGGTTTGTTACTTGCATTTGATTTTGATGGAATTAGTGATAAAGATGAATGGCCCCAATACTATCATGATGCTCAACACACAGGAGATTATGAATTTGAGAGAGAATCTGTTTCTTTTGAGAGGTGCTCAGATGGAACTTTATATAATTCCTGTTCAACAACAAAACCTTTGTATTGTTCTAATGGAAGTTTGATTAACCAGTGCAGTAGTTGTGGTTGTGATGCTGGAAAAGACTGTCAGAATGATGGTAGTTGTAAGGAAAAAGAGCAGTTATTATTACCAAAATCTATTTTAAAAAATACAGGCGAGATTAATATGGAAGGTTATTTAATTATGAAAATTCAGAAGTTAGAAAGTTCTTCTTGGATTGATGAAAAAATAGTAGTAGATGATTTTTCTAAGAACAATTTGAGAAAAATAAGTTCTGGAGAATATATTTCTTTAGGAAAAATTTGGGATAGTGCTGGAAATTATATTGCTCAAAGACAGGGGAGATTTAGAGTTTATGTCGCTTTGCTTGATGTAAATGGAAATGTTATTGTTACCAGTAGTGATGAAAAAATTGAAGACTCATATAAATTTTCTGTGATTGAACAAGAAAAGAAATGTTCAGACGGAACTCTTTACAATAAATGTTCTACAACAAAACCAAAGTATTGTAGTAATGGAAATTTAATTAATAAGTGTAGTTCTTGTGGATGTGATTCTGGACAGCAATGTCAGAGTGATGGTAGTTGTAAAACTCCTGTTAAAAAATGTTCAGACGGAACTTCTTATGGTCAGTGTTCTTTAACAAAACCTTTGTATTGTAATGATGGAAATTTAATCAATAAATGTAGTAGTTGTGGGTGTGCTTTAGGACAAGAGTGTCAAAGTGATGGGAGCTGTAAAAGTGAAAATTTTAAATGTGGAACTTATTCCTACCAAATTCCTATTGATGCTAAAGCAAGTAGTGAGAATTATTATACTGAATCAGCTTATAAAGCAATTGATAGTAAAATAGATACTTATTGGTTTAGTCAAAGAGGTGAAAAAAATAAATGGATTTATTTTGATTTAGGAAAGGAAAAATGTATAAGTGGAGTTAAATTAGATGTTTTCAAATTTCTTGTGCCTATAACTTTTGATATAGCTGTTTCCAATGATTCAATCAATTGGATAAATGTTGAAACAGATTTAGAAATTAAGGAAGGGGGTAAGTTTGTAGAATTTAATTTTAATGAGATTGTTTCAAAATATGTCCGGATTTATGAGACTAAGATACCTTCTATTGGTTTTGATTATGGAACTTTAACCGAAATTCAAGTTAGTGTTGCCGATTATAATTAATAATTTTAAAAAATTTAAATGTTTTAACAGAGCTATTTTTTTATAAAAGTATTTTTAAACTTCTTTTCTTTAATTATTAATGAAAAAAGAGATTTTTTATTTTAGTTTAATCTTAAGTTTAATATTAATTTTATCGTTATCTCTTGTTTCTGCTTTTTCATTTTCAAATTTTTTCAATAAGATTACTGGAAAAACAATTGATAGCGGTGAGTGTGGAACTTATTCCTATCAAACTCCTATTGATGCTAAAGCAAGCAGTG
>CAZRJS010000058.1:0-3454 GCA_964600565.1 Candidatus Woesearchaeota archaeon
ATTCCCTTCAAACAGAATCCGAAATGTTATTGCTTTCTTCATACTCTCTACAATTTATTCTTGATTATCGGGGAGATTATTTTTCGGGTAAAAATAAAGCCCCGGACCTTCCGGGGCTTAAAGGAGCAACATGAAAATGAAAAACCTACAAAAATAATATAATCAACAACGTAATTTCCTCAATATTTAATTTTAACGCATTGTCCTAACCCCTTTCATTATAACATTCCTATTTTACTCTTCTATTACTACAAATTATTTCCGATTTTCGGGGAGAGCCGCCCTTAATGGGCGACTAGATAACAGACTCCCTTATATGTTATAGAAAGAATACTCGAAAGCCTATAATCGCATAGGATGATCGGCTTTTCGGTTTGCTGCGTTGCGGATTGCTTTCGGACAGGCAGAAAAGTCTTGACCATATCCGAAGTTGTCTCGTCCAATTCGTTTCCGTTGCTGTCCTCGAAACGATGGTCTAAGACTCTCTCGACCTTTATTTCCAGGTAATAATTGCCCTTATGCTCGATCAGGGGCGTCCCGGAGATTCGTACTCCCCATCGCCTGGGCTGGGCAACAAAGTCGGCAGTATTTCCCTCTCGGTCCCGCTGATTATTGATAGAATTGGCATAATTCCAACCTATCATACCATTGACTCGGGCAACCTTGAAAACTTCGTCAGCGCCGAAGGGATTTCCGGTCTTTCGCATTTTCGGGTCGGTTCGGGCAACAATTGTTATTACAGTCGCTCCCTTGTTTGCTTTAAGCATCTCGACTAGCTTATCCTCTCGGATTGCTTGAACCGCCGACTTTGTGGGGTTCGAGAAAATGACTTGCGATACAGCATTTGTCTTTGTCTTTGTTGCCATGATTTTGTGTTCCTTTCTATGGGCTACAAATTATTATGACTTTTCGGGGAGAATCTCGTAGCTACATCCAAAAACGCACCAGCCATATTTATCAGAAAGTACGTCGGCAGATTCGTTTTCCAAGTCGATATTATCATCGACCTCCATAATCGTTTCAGATGGTAGGTCTACAACCTTATCATCTGTATCCCAGTCAATGTCGAAAAATCTTACTTTCATTTTATGCCCCTTCAATACTCTTCACAAATTATTTAGACTTTTCGGGGAGTTATTATTTATTCCCCGATAATCAAACATAAATTGGTAAAAGGTTCTACAAAACGCGGTAGACTCTCAAAGTATTTCCTAAAGATCGTTTAGAATACCAGGAGAGTCTACGCTTTATTTATGGTCCTTTTACTTTTTGGAAAAATATTGGGATATTGGATTGTCTTATCGGATCTCTTTCCTTCCTGTAGGAGACTCGCTCCGCATAAGCTGTTGGTTAAACCCAACCCAATGAAGCCCTACCTTTCTATCCGCTTTCGACTCGGGTAAATGATTACTTGTTAGACATTTAACCGAGGATAGTCAGGCCAATAAAAGGGACAAGCCTTTTACCTTTTTCGTTCCATCTAATACTCTCTACAATTATTTCTCGATTTTCGGGGAGAATTATATCCGTACAAACAAAAACCGGCCGGGGTTGCGATCCTGCCGGCGGCGTTTTTGTTTCGTCGCAAATAATTCGTCTAATGGCTAGTTCCGCATCTCTTAGCGACTATCAAGAGGGTTATACCATCATCGGGTAGCTCAATATTATAGTCTTTTCGGTATGCTACCATTTCCGAAAGCGACTCGCTTGCAAGCATTTCCTACAATTTTTTACGGATTATCGGGGCTTATCTGCCCAGCAGGACCGTTTGCCCGCAAGACGATACCTCGAATCGCTCGCCGCGTCGAGCGATGATCGATTGCGCATGATTTTGGATCTCTACCCTAAGACTCTCGGGACAAGTCAGCTCAATCTGTAGCTCAAGAGTCTGATAAGGTAAAAAGGCTAACTTATCATAATCTCCGTCTACATCTACCTGCCGGTCAGCATATACGATTCCGCAAGGTTGTACGCCGATAAAGATTCGTTCATTCGTGTTCATACTCTCTACAATTATTTTAGAGTTTTCGGGGAATTACTGCATCAGGAAAGCATATTGAATATTCCCTACTGGTTCATACTTCAATGCTTCTCTGGTCCTCTGCCAGACATCTCGCAAGGCACCAGCGGCTTGTGGGGTTATCCCATGATCTCTGCCAATATTCAGTGTTGCAAGGGCAGTATCAATATCATCAAGAAGTTTTTTCGTTTCGTTATTCATACTCTCTACAATTATTCCTCAATTTTCGGGGAGTTCGTAATCCAACCCAAACTTTTTTATAAATTGCTTAGCATAAAAAGGATGGAGGTGAAATGTATATCCAAGTCCATCAAGATGCCTTATTTGCTCATGCCTCGGGAGTTTAAGAGTACGCAACCATTGCATCATATCTGCAAACTTTTCTTCATAATCGCCAATGGCGAACGTGACGTAGTTATGTTGTCCTATTATCATACTCTCTCCAATTCTTTTTCAATTTTCGGGGAGTTAAGTGGAAGGTCACAGATAGCACATTTAATGCCATCCCGCGTGGTCCTAAACTCATGCCCATTCTCGCAAGTTCGAATCGGCAACTCTTTCCAATCTTGTCCTGTTTCAGTTTTCATATTTACTACAATTCTTTATAGATTATCGGGGAGAAAATGGAAGTACATAAAAAAGCCCCGGGTATATCCGGGGCTAGAAGACTCGACTTCGATGAACCGTGAGCCAGTCTTATTAAATTATTCCCATCAGGATACTGATCGACTGAACAGTTTGAGTTCCGCAAATCTCGCAATATCCCTTATCCTGGTCCGGCTCTACATCGGTGGTATGGTCACAGCCGGGGTTCGAGCAGATGCCAGGTTGAACGCTGTCCATGCCGCGCTCTTCGAGCAAATCCATAACATCATCAAATCCTTCGATTTCAGCCAACGTGCTTGCTTTGTCCATTTCGCTTTCCCTTTGTAAGAGTTATACTTAACTACTCTCTACAATTTTTTAGAGATTATCGGGGAAACGGGATTGAGTTATCCTCCTGGATCTTCTCGATAACCTTTTTCGCATGGATTAAGCCGAGTCCAGTTATCGAACGAAGTTCCTTAATCGCGAAGATTTTACGATGTTCGGAAACCGCGATATTGAAAATACGCTCATAATTTTCTCTAGATATTTGGACAGTATAATCTCCGGAACCGATAGTGATGCCATCACGCTCATTTTCGAGCAACAACTTTAACGCCTCTCTACGAACATCTTCGTCGCTGAAGTTATCTCGGATAAGAATGTCGTTGAGGAAGTTCTGGATGTTCTGGTCCATTTTAGTTTACCTTTCCGCTCTCTACAATTTTTTTCTCATTATCGGGGAATATGGGTCCACCGGGATTCGAACCCGGATTTACTGATTAAAAGTCAGTTACACTAGCCCTTGTGTTATAGACCCAAGATGTTGCTCTAGCCATTGAGCTACAG
>CAZRJS010000058.1:3554-6107 GCA_964600565.1 Candidatus Woesearchaeota archaeon
ACAGCTTTCGGCTGTTTGCGAATAAACTTATTGAGAGCATTCCGGACTTCTACAGCATTATTTACCATAGAGACTATAACAGCTTCAGCCCTATCGGTGTTGTATGCTGGTCGAAGAATATCAGCAAGAGCGTTTTGAGTTTCGATAGTGGCTTCGTGGACCTTACATTCAGCTTTATTATCGAATTCTGTTCCATCATCGGCTCGGAATCGAGATACCTGTCGCATAATTCTGTCCTTTCCTTGACTTAGGTTATGCTTACTACAAATTATTATAAGTTTTCGGGGAAGCTACATCGCTTGACGGAAAAAATCTGCTGGCGTTCTATCTGTTAATCTTGTTAACCTATCTAAGAACAAAGTAGCAGAAAAATCCTTATCATGAGCGTCATACCAGAGAAAACAATAAGGATCGGCATCTGATTCTGAAGAGCAAAAATTATTGACAATCAAAGCCAAACGCCCGAATCTAGTTGTCCAAACTTGATTTAACTCTACTTTTATTCCGTGGTATTCCATTAGTGTTTCCTTTTTCTACTTACTACAAATTATTTAGGATTATCGGGGAAAACTCTTTTTCGCAATTCTTCAAGTGTCATAATATCCGCTCCTTTTGCAGTGTTACAACGTTCACAAAGAAGTTGTACATTTTCCCATCTTGTAGTCCCACCCTTAGATTTAGGGAGAATATGGTCAAGCGTTTTTGCTATGAGTTGTAATCTTCGGATTCCCATACTGATTTTATATTTTTGTCCATTGGCTTTAAGAGTTCTTTTTTTCTTTATGCCTCCAATCTTAGGCAAAATTGATTGAATGTCATATTCTCTAATAACCATACTTACTACAAATCTTTATGGATTTTCGGGGAATAAAAGAAAACGCCCGAGCCAGGACGGGCTCAAGGGCGTTTTCGGTGGAGAGACTTAGCTGGAAAAGCCTCTCAAACGGCTCTTATCTTTTCAATCGTCCCAGTAATCTTGTTTACCCTTGAACCTATTGGCTCTTTTACGGGGGATATACTTTCCTTCTTGCTCTCCCTGGGGATTTCTGGATCTTTTAGTTCTCTTTTTGTCGCGTCTTTTAATTGTTCTACTCATGGTCCTTTTACCAATTTTATTTAACTTTTCGGGGAGATTAAGACAAAGATTTTAGCAATCTCTCTTTTGCTCCAGGAAATTGTGCTTCATAATCGCATCGCGGTTCGCCTAAAATGTAAACAGTTCCGCTATTAGTTCTTACAGAATTAGGTATATCGCCTAGTCCTCTAACTGTTGAAGTTGTTAATGTCTCACCATCCTTATGTTTTGGATGCCTAAAAACTTCTCCGTTAAGGCTCATTTTGAGACATTCTGGAGCTGTATAGGGACTTGCGTTCGGGGCGAAGAAAACCCAATTTTCGATTCTAATTGTTTCCATATTTCTTTTCAATTTTATTTAACTTTTCGGGGAAGCCGATAGAAAAGAAACGTCGTTCCTTTTCTATAGGTTTCTCTACTCTCTACAATTTTTTAGTCTCTTTCGGGGAGCGGTCCCACCTCGACGAACAACTCTTCCGGAACCGCTCCCCATTGTCGCTTCTACCCAAGTCTAACCCTTGCTGCTCTTCATTCTCTACAATTTTTTTCCACTTTTCGGGGAAAATTACTTTACAGGTGATTTACTATCAATTCTCCGAAAAGCCTGAGCGATAGAGCAATCTTTTGTTTTCCTATTACATCCTATAAATTGAGCTAACTCGCAGCGACTCTTAAACTTGCATACTGTTCTGTTTTTTGTCGCTTTCATAATTACTACAATTTTTTATAACTTTTCGGGGAGAAAAAAGAGTACATAAAAAAAGACAAGGGATATTTTCCCTTGTCTTTTTTCGGCTTGCCCGATCTTAAAGGTCGAGAAGCGCCAACTGCTCGGGAGTAAATCCGGCGAGCAACTCGGCTCGGTCGGTTGCCCGCTGGGCCAGGACTTCGCGGGCGGCGAGCCAGTCGATTGCCGAAACAATCTTAACAGACTCGTGAACCTTTGTGAAAACCATCGTGCCAGCATCGACAGTTCCCTTGAGATTCTTGACAACCGTTGCGGCATCGGCTTTGTTCGGGACGATAACAGACAGCTTTCCCGGACCCTTCTTGCCCTTGCGAGTCCTGACTTCTACGGGACCATCGACAACGGCAACATCAGCATCAGTACTCTCGGCATCATTCGTCTGGTTCTCGATCATTTTTAAGTTCCTTTCGATAGGGGTTAATGATCTACTCTCTACAATTTTTCCTCGATTTTCGGGGAAACTCTTAAACTTATTTGCGATTCTCGCTACAATAGCCGAGAAAAGCGATGGACTTTTTTGCGTTTGCTTCATAGTCGTATCCTCTTTTCTCTTGCATTACCAATTTTTTCCTTAATTTCGGGGAAAACCATTTTCCCATTTTCAATTTGTCATTTTCGTTTGCTTGACGCTCTCTACAATTTATTTCTAGTTTTCAGGGAGCTATTGACTTTTTCTTCTAATGGGCGATATTACCCACTTTTGTTTCTCTACTCTCTACAATTATTCAGT
>CAZRJS010000059.1:0-6028 GCA_964600565.1 Candidatus Woesearchaeota archaeon
AGCATGACATTAGCTTCTCTTGTTGCTTTGATAAATGCTAATTCTGCTTTCCTGTGTTTAGGATTCCTAACAATCCATTCCTTTATTGCTACCTCCGTAGGTTTTGAATCAAAATGCTTTTTCCAATCCTTTTTAACTTCATCATACAATATTGAATGCTCATAATCTAAAGCAGATTTTTTCAAATCTTTTTGATAAATTGCTTCTGCATGACTTTCACTGTAATATAAATAATAAGATGGTTGAATAAGCCACTCTTTTTCTAAATTACAAGGATCAATAATGATCTCTTTTGAGTAGTCGTGGTCATTGCTCATGACATGTAACCTTCAAGTTCCTCTTTCTCTGCAAACCAAGACTCAACTTCAACAACTAAACCATCATAATCATTAATTACTGATTTCGGTATCCAAACATCTCTTTCATCAAAGTAAAATAAAACTGCATCGTCTGTTTCATGACTAACACCATCGTGGCAAATTTCCATATTACTCACCTCCGAAAATGGCAGCGTAACATGCCATTGTTAATCCTGCTTTTCCAGAATCAAAGAAGTTATTTTTAAATTGTTCCATCATAAAAAATATCTCTTCATCCCCATTATTCAACAAGATTGCATTCATGTACCCCAAAATTGCTCTTCTGGCTGATTCGCCGTCCCCTTTTGATTCTTTGAGAAGCTTTTTAACTTTTAACCATTTTGTTTTTGGAGGCATATTATAATGAGTAAGTGCCCTGCAAATCTCAATAACATCTGCTTCGCTTGTTCCTGCTGATTTAAGTGTGTTTATGGCACGCTCTGAATCGTTCATGTCGATTACTTGATCAAGAAGTTTCAGTGCCTGTCCTGCTGATCCATCTGCAAGTTCAATGATATGATCTCTGACATCCATTGAAACACATTCACGTTTCTCTTTCTTTAAAATCATTCTGAAAAGTTTTTGGAGATCAGCACTCTTCAAAGGTTCAAGTTCGTATGTGTGACATCTACGTTTTAAAGCTGGTAGGAGTGCTTCAGGGTTCGTTGTACACAAAACCCAATGTACGTATGCGGGGGGCTCTTCAAGTGCCTTTAAAAGAGCATTTTGTGCTACCTTTGTTACCGATCCAATTTCATCAAGAAGAATAACTTTCTTAGTTCCTGATAAAGGTGCAAACTTCATTGATTGAATTAATTCCCTTACCCCATCAATGCCTCTATCATCAGCAGAATTAAGTTCTTTAAAATCAGCATCAGAACATTTCAAAGCTCTTTTAATAATTCTTCCCATACTGGTTTTCCCGGTTCCAGGTTGACCAGTGAACAAAAATGCAGCAGGAGGATTTTCTCTTTTTAATACAGCAATGAGACTTTTTTTAACATCCTCATTCCCAACAAAGTTCTTAAATGAATTTGGACGATACTGAGTAGCTAGTCCTGCCATTATTTCACCTCTTGTGGAATTGGAATATAACCAGAACATGTTAATGCTTCGTGTCTGGGTGCCTTACATATGATATTAAAATTTCTGCAATATTCATTATCTTGATGAAGACAGCCATTGTTAGAATCAATTAGTTCTTCTTCCCATTTAGAAAGAATATCACATATAAATCTGGATCTTGATACTCCTTTTTCTTTTGCACACACACCAAGTTTTATTTCTAATGGCTCGGGAATTGTGATTGAAAATGTAATTCCCATTATATATTCTCCTTATTTGTTTATTCTATTTTTGATTAATTGATTAATTGATTAATAATTGATTGCATTATTTTTTACATCTTTAATATAATCAATTATTAATCGTTTGTCAATAGAAAAGTTAATGAAAAGTTAATAATAAATTAATGATTTTTCATTAACTAACTTTTACTTCACACATCAGTTTTTTAAATGAAATAGCAGGTTTGAATGAAACAGCAGCCTTAGCAGGGACCTGTACTTTTCCGCCAGTAGAAGGATTTCTGGCTTCTCTGGCACTACGTTCACTGTATTTGAAAATGCCCAGATCATTGATACGAACATCTTCACCTAAACTTAATTGTTCTTTGAGTGCTTCAACAAAGGATTCAACTACATCAGTTGTTTGTTTCATGGTTACTTTTTCGTCATCTACGTACTGAAATACTTCTTTACAAAATTCTTTGTGGTTCATGATAGCTCTCCATTGTTTACTTGATTAGTTGTTTACTTCTTGTGCTTTAAAAATCACAATACAATAAGACTATACTACAAACTGATTAATAAATCATTAACTAAATCATTAACTAAATCATTAACTTTTTATTTTATTTAAAACTTTATTTTTAGTTCTCAATATTCCCTCTTTTATTGTTTTTAATTCATCTTTATGTTGTTTTGTATGGTGATAATAAATATTGAACCATAACCAAGAATTAAAAAATCTGTTTATTAAATTATCCTTAAATATATGTCAATACATTAAATTAATTTTATCTAAAGATATTTCTGTCAACTCTGCAAAGTTTCCCCCATCTTCTTTAAGTTTAGACAGTTCAAATTCCATTTCTAAAGGAACAATCAACCATTTGAATTTCTTTTTAAGGTTTGAAACTATTGAATTAACTTCATTTAAGACTAATTTGATTTCATCTTTATGTAAATTTAGTATACAGCTATCGTGCACTTGACCACAGATGACAGTTCTGCATTTATTTTTTCTTAAGAATTTCTCAACTTCAGTCAAAGTAAATAGCAATAAATGAAATGATGAACTTTGAATAGGATAATTGGTGCATTGCTTTTTATCCATATAACCAGTAAATCTAAATCCAAAGTATGTTTCAATGAACCCATACCTTTGATAAGATTCAACAATATCATTCTTCCATTCTGTGTAAACAGGAAATCTTTCTTTCCACATTCTACTTTCAACATCTTTGCAATGCTCAAGAAATGATCCAGGAGTTGGATCAAATTTTATCATCTCTCCAAGCTCATATATTCCTTGACCTTCAAGCCAATGCTTAACAGTTTCTCCATTTGGGAGTTCAAGTCCAGCTTCTACTACATTTTCCCACAAATTCGGAGCACATGATCCAAACCAATCACCATAGAACTGAGCAAAAGTCCATAGATTTTTAGAATAAAATCTAATCATCTTAATCTTTTTTATTTGTGCTTTGTCATATCCTGGATGATGTTTATCCATTAGTTTAAGTGGTAATTTAAACAATTCCATACCGAGATCGCGATGCATGTCTCCAGTAGTAATATCTCTGATAAACGTGGGGTCCTTATGATATGCCGCCGATGTTACAATTTCAGCACCGGAGAAATCACACTCACATAAAACACAATCTTTTGAAGGGATGATTCCTTTTCGCACAAGTGCCTTAATTTCAGGATTCCTGGCGGGAAGATTTTGCATGTTTGGCATAGAACTCGAATTATGAACACAAATTTCATTCACAAAAAAATTATTATAATCCTCTACTTCAATATCATATACATCTACTTTTTTATTTATAAATTCCACTTTTGTTATTAAATGGTTTCCTGGTTTAAAAGTTCCAAATTGATTCCCCCAATTTCTCTTTGTATCAACACCATAATATTTATATAATTCAAGTAATCTATAATGGTTATGTCCAAGTATATCTTTAACTTTTGCTCTTCCAAGTTTTGATAATTCATTAAGTCTCTGCTTTGATATAAATTTATCATGCTTATCAAAGCAGAGACTTATTTTTTTCCAATCAATTTTATTAATTGCAAGATATTTTTTGAGTGTACTAAAATCTATTGAAAATTTATCTGCTGTTTTTTTTGGTTTGCCTGCACACTCCATCAACATACAAATGCATTGACCTTTTGATAAATTAAATGAAAGTGGATTATCTTTACCTTTTTTTATTGTATGGTCGTATCTTCCTTCTTTCCATCCTTTTTTAACTGCTTTAATATTATTTATTCTTGATCTCTTAGAACATAACGTATCCTTAACATGTAACTTTGCGTGACTTGATTGACTTGATTTAGTATGTTTTTCAAGATTTAATGGATCGTGATTAAAATGATTGTTATCTTTATGATGAACAACATCATCACAGGTTAATTTACCAATAAAATTTTCATAAATTAATCTATGTTCTAATACACCTTTTCCTCCTTGTAAATGTCCAGTAAAATTTAACTTATCACCACTTCTTTTACATGATAAAGCTCTACAATTTCCATCTCTTACTTTACTTTTTTTGTAATGTTGTTTTTTTAAAAGGTTTTGGGCTTCCACATACTTACCATTTATCAATCTAACTTTATGTTCAGGAGTACAATCAAAATGTCCGTGACCACCTTTTCTATAGTAATGGACACGTATTACTTCCCTATGACCTGTTTTCCCTTGCCATAATACTTTTCTAATTGCAGGATTTAATTCATTATCAAAACAATATACATAATCACCAACCTTAATATCTTTTATTGGGATTCCTTCTGGGTTCGATTCAAAATCTTTCACCACAAGAACTTTTTCATATTCAGCAATACAAGACCTGAAACTTACCGGAATATGTAAATCCCAAAATGGATGGATAGTACCTTTGTAAACTTCCCTCTCAAACTGAGCTAAGTAGGTACCTTTCGCCTTCTCAAGCTTTTTCATTTGGATAAGTTTATCAACAAATGGTAGATTCAATGATTCAAGAGTTGTTGCATCAGTTTTGTAGTTCATTTTGTCTGTATATACTGGGGTTTTACCAAGCACTTCATAAAATAACTTACCAAGATCAGCATTGGATGTAATTGTTATTTCTTTTCCAAATTGCTCTTTGAATTTTCGAGCTTCTCTCCCTTCAGTTAATTCCTTCTTTGTTGTTTTAATCCTTTCAGCCAATTCTATATTAACTTTATCATAATATTTTGTATCTATCTTAATACCATTTAGCTGAATTGTGCCCATTGTTCTTAATCCGCGCATGAAAAACTTGAATGCATCATGAAGCTTATCCATTTTTGAAAAGTATTTTACCTGATCATTGTAAAGCATGTATGTGAAAATACAATCAAGACCATTATACACTAAAAGATCTTTTAATGGAGCTTTCTCTACAGTATTGAACTCACCATTCTTTGATTTTAAAAACGGTTTAATTGAATCATCGTAAGGACGAACTCCATATCGCACAAAAGCTTGAAACTTTAAACCCGTAGAGGCACTTCTATTATCAATAACTTTTGAAGCAAGCATTGTGCAATGCTTTGCATTCCTTATTCTGGTTCCTATTTGAATTGCTGACCACATGTCCTCGAATTTTTCGTTGTGGGCTATCTTTTCAATATCTTTATGGGCAAGAATCTCTTTCCACAATGCTTTTATTTCACTTAATTCTTTAATGGTCCAAAAGGAATTAAAGTCAAAAGGAAATGCAAATGCCTTTGTTGCAGATACTGCGACACCTATCGTAACAATCTTGTGCCCATTACGATATGGCTTAAGTCCAGTAGTTTCATAATCAAAAGCAATCTTTTGTTTTCTTTTTATGATGCGATTTAAGAGCGATTTAACACGTTTAAAATCAGTTAGAGTAGTGATGTACTCCTCAAAATTTATTTGCTCATTGTACGTCTTATTTAAGCTTGTATTTACAAGTTTTAAATCTCGTTTGAACGTGCTATGTAGATTTTTATCTTTATCCTTCTTGACAAGTTCCCAAGGATGGAATAATGGAAGAACAAAACACTTAAATTTCTCATCAGGGATTTGAAATCCTCTCCATCTGAGTGTTTTACGATTTGAAAAGTTTTCACCAAGCACAGAGGTCACTGCAATGCTTCCAAGTAAAACAATTAACTCTGGTTTAAGTTTGAGAATTGCTCTCTGCACCATAGGATAACAAGATTTAATTTCACTATGGGTAGGAACTCTATCATGTGGAGTTCTGCAATTCACTGCACCAATTTTCCAGCAATCTTTATGGAGTGAAATCTTTATTAATCTGAGTTCTTTTTTAAGAAAATCCCCATTCTCACCAACAAGATGGATACCGAACTCATCCTCTTCTTGCTTTGGAGCTTCTCCAA
>CAZRJS010000060.1:0-5868 GCA_964600565.1 Candidatus Woesearchaeota archaeon
CGGGAGTCACTTCACCATAAGCAACATCCTGCCAATCATTACCATCAAAAGGCCCTGTTCTTGTTGTCCATGCAATTCCATCTGGAGATGTCATTACTCTATTGCCTAATGTTACTCCATCAGAAGCTACAGCGACAAACAAGCTGCCACCATAAGTAACGCTTTGCCAACGATAATTAGCAATATTTATAAGCCTTGACGTCCAAGCAATCCCGTCAGGAGATGTCATCACCCTACTGGAACCATCTGTTGATACTGCTACAAATATACTATTCCCATAAGCTACACCTGACCATGAATTATCTGCCGCAGAGTTTCTTGTTGTCCAATTAATACCATCTGGAGATGTCATTACTCTGTTGTCTGTCCCAGTTGTTGACACAGCTACAAACAAACCGTCACCAAAACAAATATTAGACCAGGCATTGTTAACACTGACACCTCTTGCAGTCCAATTAATACCATCAGGAGATGTCATTACTGTATTACTTGTTGCACCATCAGCTGATACAGCAACAAACAGACTGTCCCCATACGTTATGGCACTTAAAATATTCCCCGTTGCTGTAGGTGTTCGGGTTGTCCAATTAATTCCATCTGAAGATGTCATTACTTTTTCTGGAACACCTGGTCCAACAGCAACAAATAAACTATTCCCATATGTAATGCTTTGCCAATCATCATAACTCGCAGCAGTTCTTGCAGTCCAATCAATACCATCAGAAGATGTCATTACTCGGCTTCCAAGGCCAAAATCTGCTACAGCAACAAATAAACTATTTCCATATGTAATACTTTTCCAAGCACTATTATCAGCTGGTTTTTTGTTTACCCATGTAACACCATCATCGGAAATCATGACCCCGGTATTCCGATCTTCAGCTATTGCAACAAAACGTCCAGCCATTATCTGTCCATTCCTTCATATAAATCATTACGTGAATATCCAAAATAAATAGAATCAACAATAGTTTTCCCAACAAATTTATATTTTAAATCTTTAAACCTATATCCGGATGGCAACCAATATGGATTATCGTTTTCTATTGTTATTGTAGTCAAAACAACCTCATCAACAGTGAGCGTTAAAACTAATGATTTGTTTGAAGAAAAATCACCGTCAACTCTAACAAGAGAAAACAAAGCCGCGTCGCGTTCGTGGATATAACCTTCCCATGTCTGGTCTACTATTGATGAGCTTCCTTCCCATTGATATATTGAATAGTTTGAGCTACTGGAATCACTAACAAGTAAAAAAAGTTTTCCGTCTTCTTCTATTAAATGACCATCATAAAATAAAAGACCATTTGATAATAATGTCGTTTCTATTGTTTTTGTTTGTTTAAAATCATAACTAAAGCCTGTCCCGGAACCTTTAAAAAAACCAAGAATTTTATTTTTGTAATAAAACATTTTTAAATCTTCAGGTCCCAAAGCTTGCCAGTGTTCTTTTGAAAAAGTATCTGTTGTCATCGGGGCCACAGTTATTCCATCACAAAGAACTAATCCATCTGTAGAAGGATATATAGCCCCTATTTCAGTAACAAGCATCGGACCGACACAAGCCTCGTTAAACGCTAATTTAGATTTATTTAAAAATTCAGGATCGGAACCGGTCAGGATATATGGATTTGCATCTGTACCAACAATTAACATATCTCTGTATGATGCCAGGTGCCTTGGGTAATATTCAAAATCATATGAATAATCTATTGAAGAATCATTTATTCCCCGTGGGAAAGCATATGGATAAAAAGCTTTTGATATTAAAACTGATTGGTCGTAAATAGCTGCTAATATGCCATTTTGATATTGCGTCAACCCTGTAGCTGTATCCGGTAAATTATCCCAACCTTCTGTTGATATAGCTTCTGATAAATCTTGGTATAATGTTTTTGGATCGCTATCCTCATCAAGATCCACAAATGATGTTACTGCTACTGGTATATCATAAATATATGCCCCTGAAGAGTCTCTGCCGTACGGTACTAATTGGAATTCTTCAACTATGCCAGAGGATGTGACGGCTGTTCTATAAACTCTATAATAAATAACATTATTCCCGGCACCAGCTGGATCAACAAATCCGGTTAATGTAACTTTCATATTATCGCTTATATTATATGCTGGTGTTGGTGGTGCTGGTGCTGATTCTTCAGTGTAACTATCACTTATAAATGAAATATAGGTATATGTATAACTTACTGTAAGATAATCATCACCGTATGCTTCACCAGAAGCAATTTCAGAAGTCGTAACAGTCAATGCTACAGCAGGTGATTCAACTCCAAGTCTGTAGGCCGTTGGATAATCACTTGCTATCCCCTGAGTTATAGCCAGAGCTTTATAAGTCATTTTTGGGTAACCATCACCAGTATAATAGATCCTGCTGTCTGTTTTTATGCCTTCAGCTTTTACTATATCGACTATGTTTAACCATGATAACCATATATCATCGCATCTAAAAGAAGATTTTATTGCTCCTGCTTTAACAACTGACTCTACTAAGGAAACATCTTTATATGGGTTTAATTGACCATCTGACGTATCACAATTTTGTGCGGTTATACCAATATTATTGGAGAGTTTTTTATCAGGGGTCCGTGGCATTGTACCTTGAAAATTTGTTATTTGCATATTTAAAACCCCATTTTATAAAGCAAAAGATGTCTTTTGTATTTGATTACCTTTATGCTGTTTGGCATATTGATATTTACCTCGACTTATGCCTTTTTTATAGTTCCTTTCATGATATCTATAATTCATTTCATGATATTTATAATTTGTTTGATAATGCAAAGCGTCTTCAGATTGTAATTGCTGAACTCCACGCATTTCTAATATAACTCCACTTGCAATTTCCTGATAATAATCTTCAAGGATATGTGGGATTTCGGTTATTGTTATAGCTGGTGAAGTTCTGAAAATTACAGGAAGTAAAATAATACTATCAAGATTAACAGGCCATATTTTTATAGTGGTATCATCTACAATTTCAAAATTATACCCATCTAAAATTTCACCTTCATTATCTTCTGCCCCTGTTGGATCTCCAAGATATGAGCTTCTTCTTATCGGGCAAACCCTACCATCTATACTTATTTCAACTATATCGTGGATTAAAAGATCATCTGCATAAGTAGTTAAATCAATAGAGGCAACATAATAATCTGAATCATTATCCACTTCGATTAAAATATCACCGACCTGGATAAGTTTCCTTAAAATCCATGTTTTTTTACAAAAATCCTCAACTACTTCATATAAAAATTGATTTATAAGAAGTTCCTGAAGACCTGTAAGCAGTCTTACTCTCTTTCTTATTTTATCGATAAGAAATTTTTCAGTGGTAAAAGTTTGACCTGAAAAGGTTTGTATTTCATTTGTGGAACTATTAAGCGTCATTATAGTGGTTCTCCTGTTAAAAAATACATAAGACCATCACCACAACGGCATTTATCTGTTTCTATCTACTGGTGCATCTGCTGTTACTTTAATTCCCATTGTCGCTTGGAATTGGCTAAGAATATCTTGCCTTAAAGCCATCAGTTGTGGATTTTCTGTAGCATCTGCAAGAGCGAACCATACTGTAGCAAGAATTAGCGGTTCACGGTATTCATCCCCTATATTTATCGGGTCAGTCGTAGCTGCTACATCAATAGGAATAGAATTATATCTCAAATGAGCATAACCTGTTCCATCATTGGGTGGATAAACTAAATATTGTCCTGGAAAATCAGGATTTGGAGCAAAATATTCAATTTCTTCTGTACCAGTTATCGAACGCCATTCTGAATTAATAGCGTCCAATAATGATTCTTGCATTTGTACAATTGCTTTCCCCTTAGTCGTCCCGGCTGTTCCGGAATTATAAGATAATGCTAAGAATTCTTTTCCATCAGCAGTTGGTAATATTTGTTCAAAACCTGCAACCATTAAAACAGAAACAGCTTTAACACTTGCTGCTGGTCTTACTTCAGCTATCATTTTTTGACCAGAGTTAAGAGATGTTAATATGTCTGTACCATCCCAACGCTTATTAGTATTATTGGTATCATTTAATCTGCGTGCTACCTCTGTAATTATTGTAGATGCAAGGATAGTTCCTATACTCATTTTTGTATCTCCTATGAATCCTGGTCTTAAATTTTATTAAATATCCATTTGTTTCTGAAAATCAAGGATATCCTTAACAAGTGTTTCAGCTTTTTTAAGACCATTTAATTTTTCACCAAAAACATCAAAAGCAAATTTCCTTAATTCGTCTGCACTTTTTGTCATGAGGAACTCTTCAGATACCCTACCTGTCGATTTAGGCATGAATGTTTCTTCAAGGTCAGGTAATGGCTCATCAGGAAGAATATCAGAATCGTTATCTGCTACGATATCATCTGTTGGTACCTGTGGTTGTGGCATTGTTGGGTCTTTGATTCTTTCAAGCTCTTTTTTAAGACCGGCGTTTTCAAATTCAAGATCGGCCATCTTCTCGGCAACCTCTCGCCTCTTGATGAGTGAACCAGCTTCGTCAAATTCTGGAGACAACTCCCGCATGTCCGGGCGTCCTGCAAGCCTTTGCGTCCATATAAAAACACGCCCTGTTCCAATTTTTTCAAGATATCTGTCTTTTTTATTTAATTTTAATCCTTCTGACATTTTGCGTCTCCTTGTAAATCGTCATTAAAAGTAACCTTTTTGACCTTTTTTTTAATTAAAAATCAAAAAGGTTCTATATTTATATCTTATTGAATTTACTATAAAAAAAGTAACCTTTTTTTTAAGAAAGGTTAAAAAGGCTAAATAGTAAGTTCATAAATCTTTGCAGTAACAAGAACCTGTCCAGATGATAACGTTCCTGTAAGCGCCTGAAGTGTTACATCAAGTGTGTCTGCTGTTGGATAAAATTTCTCAACTGTCATAATCGGCACACCTTCAGTTGTTCCTGTTGCATCAAAACCGTCAACAAACATATCATCGTTTGAGTCGTCACCGAGATCTAATGTAACGGTTGTTGCTAACGCATTGACTGCCTTTCCAGAAATAGGAGAAATGCAAGCTGCTTCAATGGCACAACCTGCCGGGATTGTTAGAACCTGCATAACATCAGCGGCAGCAAGTGCAGACTCTTTTTCAGCGAGTGCTACAGAAAAGTCAAGAACTATTTGGATAACGCCATTTTTCATAAAATTTGGAAGCTTTGCCCCGGTGTTCCCCTGGGTTAAATCTATATCAGCCATTTTCTTTTCCTTTTATTTAAAAATTAAATTGAAGGGGGTTTTATCCCCCAATCAACTATTCAAAATATAAACATTAAAACTACCCTTTATATCCGTAAAAATGAATAAGAGAAGTTTCTTTGATAACTTTATAACCGAAAACTTCAAGGCCTCTCTGAAGTTTACCGAAATCATCAGGGTTGTCAATAATTTCATTCTTCGTCAACTGTGCAGCAAATGTTAATGCTGATTTATGGCAAGCAATGCAGTTAAAAACGGTTGTGGTTCCATCAGTGGTTTTTGTAAGGTTGTTTGACTTGTGAACCATAAAGTCGCCGATCATGCCAATCTTACCATTACCCTTGAGTGATGTTCTTGCATCACCAGAGAACGAAGCATCCTGAAGATCTGACTTCTTGATGAGTCCACAAAATGCAGAAGGAAAAACAAGAGCCCTGTTATCTTCTGGAATACCATCCTGCTCGTCAAGTACAGTCCCCATATCAACGATGATATCAAGGATATTAACCTTTGTAACTTCACGAGGTGTACCGGAAACACCCATATTGTAAGATGCTGATTCTTTACCAGCGGTAAGCCCAACGTTATCAGCATCAGCATCAGCATAAATATCAGATAGGATAAGTTTATCTGT
>CAZRJS010000061.1:0-3048 GCA_964600565.1 Candidatus Woesearchaeota archaeon
ACTCACTTGCTTTTTCTTCATAAGTTAAATCTTGAAGAACTGCCATAAAGATGTACCTCATGTCTAAGAATAGGATTCTTTTTCCGCTTCCAGTAGTTGGCATGAATTTATCTTTAATGAACATTACACCATCGAAATCGAAAGCACCTGGAATACCGAAGCCCATTACGGATTCAGAAGGGTTTTCTACGTTTCTTTGGATGTCTAATAAAAGACCTTTAATGTAGTTGTGAGTTGTTGCGTCAGTGATTGCTAAACTAACTTGACCATTTGCGTTATATGAAGTTGCAAACTCTGCTCTCATACCAGCTAATGTTGGTAATGCACCAGATAAGTTAGTTGTATTAGTAGTGATACTAACGATTGCTCCACTTGGTTCTTCAGGGTTAGTTGAAGCGTCTCCATTGATTAATGCGTCTTCTTCTGCTTCGATAATGGATGCAGTTTTAACACTTAAATCTAATTGTGAAGGGTCAATAAATCCTCTCATACTTGCAATGGATGGTCCTGAGACTGTTCCTTTAGCGTATAAGTATTTAATATTAACAGAAACTCTGTCATATACATCAACTTGAGATGCGATTGCTGCATTTTCTGCTGCCCATGCTGCTCCGCCTTTACTAGTTAGAGGAATATAATCATAAGTTTGACCTTTGATTGCTCTTCTAGGAGTAACGTTTCTGAATGGTGCTTCTCTGATAGTTCTATCAACAATAACATTGTCAACATATACTGGAATTAAAGCTGTACCTGCAGTACCTACTCCACCAGTTTGTGTATCGATTTTGGAAATCATATGATTCTTAATATCGTTTTTCTTATCTACTCTTTGCATTGGGTTATAGTATTCTGCACTTTCACCATCAAACTGATCTTTAGATAAGTGTAATGATCCTGCGAAACTATCTTCAAATGCTTTGTCCACAGTAAAATCGTGTGGCATACCTTTAAACATTGTATTCATCTTAGTTACCTCTCATAACTGGCAAATAACCTTTAGTCATTGCTTCTTCAACTTCAGCTGCTTTTATAGCTTCTTCAGTTTGTTCTTCTACTGTTTCTAAATTTCCTTTATCAACAGGTACTTTTTTCAGTTCAGCGACTTCTTCTTTAAGTGCTGTAATCTCTGATTGTAATTCTTTAGTTTCTTCTTTAACTTCTTCGACTACTTCTTCTTCTACAACTTCAGCAGGTACTTCTGCTTCTTTTGTTAAAGATTCAATTTGGGAGTCCTTTTCAGTTATAGATTTCTCCAAAGCCTCAATCTT
Source organism: Candidatus Woesearchaeota archaeon (assembly GCA_964600565.1). GTDB lineage: Archaea > Nanobdellota > Nanobdellia > Pacearchaeales > GW2011-AR1 > CAZRJS01. Next base: position 1,269 of record CAZRJS010000061.1, read on the forward strand.
AGATTCGAATTCTTTTGTTAATTCTTCGTCCATTTTTGATGCCTCCATCTTGTTATTAAAACTCTTTGCAACTGCCATAGCTGCTCCGTGCCTATTGCTTGGAATAGCTACGAAACTTGCTTCAAGTAATTCAATATCAGTATAAACAGTTACGTCCTGATTGTTAATTTTTTCAACTTCAGTGCTTTTTACTATTGCACCAATGCTAATACCGCATTCAGCTCCATCATCAAGTAATCCTTGAATGAACTTTGCCTTTGGGCTTGACTTATAGAATTTAGGTTCTGCTACGAAAGCTGAATGACCATCAATTGTCTCCATACGTCTGTTTACCCATTCTCCTACTAGGTTCTCAATCTTATTATCATGATTAAGTAGAATCGGTACTTTGCCTAATTGTAAGTTTGCAACTTTCTCAAGTGCTTTAGTTCCTACAATTTCTCCATCTCGGTCAATTGAGTTATCACTTAAAACAGCTCTATACCCACCTGTACCAGATTTCATTAATGTTTGAAACATTTCTATTTTCTTTTCCATAATATCACTTTTAGATTATTTACTATTTATATACTATTATTTACGTGACCATTCAAGCACGCAACGGCAATTTGGATGTTGAGGTGGATAATTATGAGAGACTCCTTTTGAATCAAAAAACGGGTCATCATACTCAGCTTTAGTTCCACTTAACTTTCTACATTCTTTGGAAGTACTGCTATCATTAACAGCTCTCCAAACCTTGTAACCATCAACACCACTTTCTTTAAATGCAGTAACCTTACCTTCTGACAGAAATCTTGTTGTCTCTGTCCTTGCTATCCTGTCTGCACTTGAATCCGATGCTGTCTTAAATATATCTTTAACATCTTTCTTAATGTCATCTTTAGTCTTCTTATCCTTTACACCATTTTGAACAGACTTTAAAATATTAAATTGCATTTCTTTAGTTGCGCCTTTAATACCATGCCATTGTTTACCATCAGGTAAAGTATAACCGTTTAATTCTTGATGTTGTAAAGCTTTAACCTTATCTTCTGAACTTGTACTAAATCCAATATCAATACCTGTTTCGTTCTCACCTGCTTCAATACCAGCCATGAACGAATCTTTAACGTACCGTTTTAAATCTTTCATAAAAGGAAGAGAGTTCACGGTATTCATCATTTGAGATAAGAACTCACCGAAGGTCTTTTTCGTATACACAGTTTTATCAATTTGGTCGATTCCCTTCAATACTTTTGTTTCCCAGCTTTTAATGGTCCTACTCATGAACTCAGCGTAATCTTTGGATTCATCAATAACCTCTTCTCCTGGGTCAATGACTGCTTTAGTTAATGGCTCGGATGTTATTTCTGACATCTCAGCCTGTGACATATCAATAGGATTAGTTAATATATTAATCCCATTGGTAAGATAATTGATCTTAAAATCTGCAATAGCTTCTTCTGAATCTTCAGTATAAAGTTGCCCGAATGAAGTTATAGAACTCTTTTCAATAATAGTATATGTATCAACACCATCTTTATTTCTAAATAACATTACAAACATAGTATCGTCTTCAAAGTAATGTAGTAAAGGATTCTTTGTACTGTTAGTTAATATATGTTTCTTGTACATGTCCTGGAATTCGTTAAATGTGTATTCAACTTCAAATACTCTATGAGCCTCAGCGTTCCATTGTACTGTATTTAACTTAACGTTATCTAATGGTACATGAGTTGTAGGTTTAGGATTGTTTATCATCCTATTTCACCATGAAAGCCTCAAATGCTTTTGAATA
>CAZRJS010000061.1:3148-5730 GCA_964600565.1 Candidatus Woesearchaeota archaeon
TCTTCCTCTTTCTTCTCGTCCATCGGATTTATAGTATTTTCAAGGTCTGCGTTATTTTGAGCTAATGGGTCATCCCCACCTTCAATTGGGTCACGTCCTCTTAACCTTCTATATTCGTTAATAGATAAAGTCTTATGATCAAGCTCTTGCATAGATTGTGCAAATTCAATTTCTTCTTCTGAATGGTCCTTTGGCATATATTTAAACTCAATACCAATCTCTTCTTTCTGTAGAATTTCTTTTATAATGTTTCTTGTGATAGCTTTCTCGAATACTTTTAAATAAGGTTTGATTGCGTTCTTAACTGTGATACGTTCTTGACCTTCCTGTGTTGAACGGTTAGCGACTTCAAAGAATCCAGCCTCTGTTGGTGATACACCAAAGACACCGAACACTAAATGGAAATACCATTTCTGTCCTTCTAACCATTCCATGTCACGAGCTGAACCAACTAATGATGCGAAGTTTGCTTTAGTATTATGAAATAATAATTTATGTGCTTTACCTTTAGTTTCTTTTAACCATGATTGTTTAAACTTCCTCATACTATCAGGATTAGCTCCTTCAAGACCAATTATACCGTCAGGGATTGCATTATTCTTATAAAACTCTTTATTCCATCTTGTAGATTGTATAAGGATTTCTAATACTTGTTGAATCGCTTGTACTGGTGAACTACCATAAATACTATATGATTTCTTGTTCATGTACATATAACACATTTCATCAGGATGAAACTTAATAGGTGCTACTCTTGGATTCTTGAATGAATATTGAAAATAAGCTTGCAAACGTCTATAAATATCAATCTGTTTTAATACTGTTGCAGAGTCTGCAAGTCTAAGTTCTGCTAAAGTCCTTTTACCAAAGGGCTTCAAATCTAATTGTTCTTCTTTACTTTTAACTCTTCCAAAATCGTCTAACAAATCAACCGTTGTTATATCGTAGGAATCACGAGTGTAAACTTTAACCCATGCAGCTGCATCAATTTCACCAATATCAGTTATTGATGGATTAACCATATCAACAATGTCCCACATGTCAGTGTTTACATTGTTTAAGAAATCTTTAACTTTTTTAATATCTTCAGTATAATCTGTTTCATCGTTAATGTCAGTCTTAACAACATCCCAGTTAATGATAGAAACCTCTTTCTTGATAGTGTTCAATACCATCTGAACCCAAGGAGATTTAGCGAAACTTCTAATCTCGTTAAAGTTTATTTGTCTTGGTTGCCCAAGTCTTGCAGTAAAGAACCATTGAGGAAAAACAGGAAGTTTATCGGGTAGGGCAGAATCTTCTGCACCATTAAAACCCAATACACTATTCGAAAAAACTTTGTTCTTTAAGTTTACAATTCTATCTATAATAGCCATAAATAGTATTTAAGATTAATTACTATTTATATACTATTATTTTAAAGCCATGGATTAGCTATCAATGTCTTACTATGAATATGTGCTTCAATCATAGTATATGATATTGCTTCCCTTATCTCAGGACTTCCACCAGCATAATGTACTAACTGATGATACTTCTGTAACACGTTTTGTTCCTCAGTAAGCTTCTTATCAAATACATAAGATTCCTCAACCTTTGCTTTAGCGTCTTCAACTGCTTTAGGTAATAACGCCTTGATCTTACTAAGTTGAACTTCAGTTGCCCAATCATTAAACTTTTGTAATGATTTTAATACTTCTTCATTCTTTGCAATCTCATCCTTTAAACCAACTAATTGTAAATTAGCCTGTTCAATCTTTTGCACGCTTTGATGAGTATTGTTAATCCTTTTGATAACGTTATGTATGTTATCTAATACAGCCTTTGAATTTAATTCAACATCTGGTACATCTTCTTTGATAATAACTTTATCTCCCTTCTTAATAAATTGTCTACTCATAATCCATCACTTCCACGTTCATTTTTTTTAAATGTTCAATTCGTTCAATTACAACCTTATCAATGATATAAGATGCATCGATTTGTACTTTAACTGTATCGCCTTTACTATTAACTACATCCTTAAACGTATTCCTAATAGCTTTGTTTGGTCCTTCCATTTTGTATTTACTGTAACTTATAACCCCTACACCGTTATCCATTCTACCATCTAAATCAGTTATGAACATACGAGGTGCTGTTGTTTCAAACTTATGCGTGTTACCCATAGGAATCTTAATAATCTTAGCCTGAGATAATACTTGAATCTCTTTAATTCTTTTCTTCAGTCTAGCCATTACTGGCAACCTTAGTGTAACATCTATTGTATCCTTAACCTGTTTCATTGTACTTAATTTCTCTTCCATTATAAATCCTCCAATCGACCATATACTGCAGTCAATCTAACTGTGTTATTCCTTGTTGCTAAAATACTACTATACTCATCACGTTTTATTACTTTCTTTAATCCTCTATACATCGCTTGATTACTCATCTTGTCTATTAATATAATATGTAGCTCACGACCTGAATAAAACTTACCAGGATGTTTATCTAAAAATTCCATTATATCTGCTTGACTCATAGGCGTTTACCACACTCCGAACAATACTTTTTCCCTGCTTTCTTATTAGCTTTACAGG
>CAZRJS010000062.1:0-5539 GCA_964600565.1 Candidatus Woesearchaeota archaeon
CACTGCTTGCTTTAGCATCAATAGGAGTTTGATAGGAATAAGTTCCACACTCACCACTTTCTTTTGATTTACAATTTCCATCACTCTGACATTGCTGTCCAGAATCACATCCGCAACTACCACACTTATTGATTAAATTTCCATTAGAACAATATTTTGGTTTTGTAGATGAACATTGATTATAAAGAGTTCCATCAGAACATATCTTCTCTTGTGTAATTACATTAAATTCAGCTGTGTCTTCAATTTTTTCATCATTACTGGTAACAATAACGGTTCCATTTACATCAAGCAAGGCAACATAAACTCTAAAAATTCCTAATTTCTGAGTTATATAATTTCCAGCACTATCCCAAATTTCTCCTAAAGATAGATACCCTCCCACAATTATTTTTCTCAAATTGTTCTTAGAAAAATCATCTACTATTATTTTCTCATCAACCCAAACAGCCCCTTCTAATTTTTGGACTTTCATAATTAAGTGACCATTAATATCTACAATTCCCGTGTTTTTTAAAATAGATTTTGGTAATAACTGCTCTTTTTCCTTACAACTACCATCATTCTGACATTCTTTTCCAGCATCACAATCACAACTACTACACTGGTTAATCAAACTTCCATTAGAACAATACAAAGGTTTTGTTGTTGAACAGGAATTATATAAAGTTCCATCTGAACATTTTTTAACAGATTCCTTGCAACTTCCATCACTCTGACATTCTTTTCCAGCATCACAATCACAACTACTACACTGGTTAATCAAACTTCCATTAGAACAATACAAAGGTTTTGTTGTTGAACAGGAATTATATAAAGTTCCATCTGAGCACCTCTCAAAAGAAACAGATTCTCTCTCAAATTCATAATCTCCTGTGTGTTGAGCATCATGATGGTATTGGGGCCATTCATTATTTTCTGGTGATCCACCAAGATCCCAAGCAACTAACTTACCATTATCCAAATAGATTAATAATTCATTATCTCCATCACCATCTATATCTCCTACAGGAGTGTGGTAAGCCCAAGGTCTTCCTTCCAAATATTTAGGAAAACCTTCTGCAAGAGTACCATCAGAATCAAAAACATAGTATGGAGGGAGATTACCCTTTTCAACATGTTCAAAAAATGGTGGACCAAAAATCTGATTCGTATTTCCCATCAAATTCCCAAGTTGTAAATGGGTATTTGAATAAGTTACATTACCAAACACGAAACCCTTAAAGGTATAATAAAGAAAAGTGGGAAAACCTTTTTTCATCTTACCTTCATTATCACAAGCACCTATCCCCCTAAAACCTTCATAATCATGAACAGTAGGAAAGATTAAATCTAATTTATTATCATTATCAATATCTCCTATAGTAAAAGGAGGTCCAGATATTCTTACAGCATTCTCTATAAATTTACCCCCTTCCACTGAAATAGGCCAACCATCTATTAATTCTCCATCATAATTAAAAGCATATATTTTTGCATCACACTGAAAAAGAATTTCATCAAAGCCATCTTCATTTATATCTACAACATAAGCTGGAGAATGATAGGTATCACAATTTTCATGCTCAAAAGATTTGGGCCAACCTGAAAGAATATTTCCTTCATAATCAAACAATGTAACAATCTTATTTTGAGGATATTCAGGATAACCAGAATATATATTTCCTGTAATAATAATCTCTTTTTTGCCATCATTATTAAAATCTTTCACAGTAATAGGATCGCTCCAGTCCAAATATACCCCTTTAGGATAATCTTCTTTTTTAGCAAGAACCTTCGGCCACCCAGGTAAATAAACACCATCCTTATCAACAACATATAACTTAGCACTTTGCAATGAATACTCTAAAAACATAATCTCTTTAAACCCATCATTATCAATATCACTAATTGTAATATAACCCTTAATTGATAATGATCCATTTGTATCAAATGCCTTACCGTTCTCCCATCCAGGTTGGAATTCTCCATTATGCCTTACTACATAAATCCTGCCAAAATGATTGCCCATCACAGCAACAGTTCGGAAAATAATCTCATTGTAACTATCATTATCTATATCTCCTACTGCCGCTCCACTATTAATAAAACCTTTACTACAACAACTACTTTCTTTAAATTTTAAGGGAAAACCAGACAAATAACTTCCATCATCATCAAAAACACTGATAGTATTCCCATAAGTCACAACAACATCATCATCCCCATCCTGATCCATATCTGCTAAAGTTGGTTGATCACCAAAAAACATAAAACATCCTTTACACTCTTCATCCACAGGCACATCTACAGGCCATCCTTCTTGAAATTCTGTCTCAATATAAAACTTAGTATTAACAATTTTGCTTATTTGATTATAGTAATTTGTTAACCTAATAAAATAATAACCTAAACTAATTTTTTGAGGTACAATCCAATAACCCATTGTATCATCAATAATTGCTTTAGAACCCCCATTAACTAAAGAAATGCCCTCTTTACTACAATGATTATCTTCATCACAATATTCTATTTCAAAGTGATCAAAATTATACCCCCCAACAATTCCTTTAATATTTATCCTCTCTCCTGGCTCAAAAACTGTTCTTTCATCAATTTTATAATATCTTTTTCCAGCTAAAGATACAGGATAAGTAATCTTTGTGAACACTATAGATACATGATTAAAAACCTCTAAAGACACTTCTTTTGTTTTAACTACTAATCGCAAATAATATTCACCTTCAGGCAAATCTCGGATATCCCAAGTATATAAAAGCCCATTTCTAATCTTTTCTGAAGATGCATATAATTTAGTCCAATTTTCATTAATATAAGAATCAGAATAATAAAGAGTATAATTCTCAAAACCTGATTCTGCATAAGATGTACCAATAATATCTAAAGAAATTCCTGTTTTTTCTCCGTTAGTCTGAATATCAGCAATAGGAGGAAGATCTTTAAGATTAACCCCTTTCAAAACATCTATTGCTCCTGCTCCTTGGATATTTGGAGAATACCCTAAATCTTTTGCAGTAGATTTAATAGCAGATTTTATCTCCATAGGACTCCAATCTTGATGAGCCTGTTTAATTAAAGCTGTAGCACCAGCAACATGAGGTGCCGACATTGATGTTCCTGCCAGTTGAATATGTTCATCATCATAACAAGGTTTGTAGTATTTGTTTTTTCCTTCTGGAAAAACACTATCATATCTTGCAGAACATATAAGAGCTCCTGGAGCAACTATATCTGGCTTTGTGATTTCTCCTTCAACCCATTTAACAGGGCCTCTTGAACTAAAATAAGTAATTTGATTTACTCTTGGACTCTTGTCCCATAAATTTTCATTATAATTTCTTTTATAAGTTGCCCCAACAGTTATTGCTTTTCGTGCTGTTCCTGGAGTTCCAACTGTTCCGAAATCAGGACCTGAATTTCCTGCAGCTATAACCGCTATTACTCCATTGCTAACCGCATTATCAATAGCTATAGACATAGGATCATCAGGACCACAATTTTTACTATATAACTTACATTTTCCCCCCAAACTCATACTAATCACATCAACATGGTCAGAAAAATCTCCATCATTATTTGGATCCACTGCCCTTTCAACACCTGACATTACTTGGCTCCATGATCCATGTCCAGAAGAACTTAATACCTTATATGCATAAATTTTTGCATCAGGTGCTACTCCATTTAAACCCTCTCCTGTTTCAACAACACCATCTTTATCCCAATCTCCATTTCCTGCAGCTACTCCTGCACAATGAGTTCCATGATAATGATCATCCATTGGATTATTATCATCATTTACAAAATCATAACCCCCAACAACTTTACAATCACTCCCAAAACATCCCCCTAAATCAGGATGAGTATAATCTACCCCTGTATCTATTATAGCAATAGTCATGCCCTCTCCGGTTATTTGTCTTCCCTGATTGTCTTTTAATTCCCAAACATCATCTGCATTTATTAAGGGGACAGCATCCATTAGGGTTATATTCACTTCTCCATTTAGATGAACTTCCATTACCTCATCAAACCTTTCTTTAAGAATTAAAGCTTCATCTTCAGATATATTTAAAACAATTCCATTAAAAGTTTTAGTAAATTCAACTGCATCATTAATAATATCTCCACTTACAACATCCCCTGTAATTCCCATAGATTGCCCTGATTTAATTAAATCATTTTTAAAATCTCTATGCTTTTTAGATATCTTTTTTTCCTGATTTTCAAGTTCAGCATCAAAATTATTTTTCAAAGAATTAAGTTTTCTAGTATTTGTATAAATCTTAACCCTCTTAAAACTTCTTGAACTTATTGAAGCAGGATTTATAAAATTCCAACCATCTTTATCAACATCTTCATATTCTGCTTTAATCTGCCCTAATTTCTCCTCTGTAAAAATTATTTCAGATTCCATTTCTGATTTTTTTTCAAGAATAGATTTTTCTTTAAACTCAATAATGTAACCATAACTCCTACTAAACACTTCTGTTGACAAAAAACTATTAGAAATAAATTCTTCATATTCTTTATTATTTTCTTCAAATCCAAACTCTTGATTAGATAAAAGATTATTACTACCTTGATTCGCTCCAAGAGATTCATCTAATTTAACTAACTCCCAAAGATTATATTCATCTTTTATTGTTTCAACATTAATCTCTGCTTCTATACTGCTTTCTTTTAATTTGCAACTACCATCACTTTGGCATTCTTGTCCTAAATCACATCCACAACTACCACATTGATTAATTAAATTTCCATTAGAACAATATTTTGGTTTTATAGATGAACATTGATTATAAAGAGTTCCATCAGAACATTTTTGAACAGAAGTTTTACAATTTCCATCACTCTGACATTCTTGTCCTGAATCACATCCGCAAGAACTACACTTATTGATTAAATTTCCATCATTACAATACAAAGGTTTTGTTAAAGAACACTGACCATAAGAAGTTCCATCAGAACATTTTTGAACAGAAGTTTTACAACTACCATCACTCTGACATTCTTGTCCTGGATCACATCCACAAACCTGACACCAATTAAATAAATGCCCTCCCTGATCACAATAAAAAGGTTTTGTTGTGGAGCACTGGCCATAAGAAGTTCCATCTGAGCAGTTTTTAACAGGAATTTTACAACTACCATCACTCTGACATTGCTGTCCAGTTAGACATCCGCAAGAACTACATTTATTGATTAAATTTCCATCATTACAATACAAAGGTTTTGTTGTTGAACAAGAATTATAAATAGTTCCATCTGAACATTTTTTAACAGATTCCTTGCAACTTCCATCATTCTGACATTCTTTTCCAGCATCACAATCACAACTACTACACTTGTTAATTAACGCTCCATTATTGCAATATTTTGGTTTTGTAGATGAACATTGATTATAAAGAGTTCCATCAGAGCATTTAAGTTTTTCAGTTCCAGAATTATAATCAGCAACACTAACCTCAATTTCAGATAACGCTCCAATATCACTTTGAGAAACATCAGTCTCAGTAATTCTAATATATCTCGCAAG
>CAZRJS010000063.1:0-5506 GCA_964600565.1 Candidatus Woesearchaeota archaeon
TAAAATATAGTTTGATATACCAAAACATTTTTAAAAGATTTTTTCTATTGGTGTTTATGGTTGATGAAAATAATGAGGATAAAGAGAATAAAGGAAGAGAGGAGATTATTGAAAATTTAGAAGATAATAGGGATAAAAAGGAACTTAAGAAGACTATAATTGACGGAAAAAATAAAGATATTAAAAAATTTAAAGATGGTGAGCCTAATTTAGTAGATCGTATTAGAAAAAATCCTTGGATTGCTGCAACATCTGTCTTAATTATTCTTGCACTAATTTTTTTTATAAATGGTTTTACTGAAGGGAGTGGAAATGCAATTACTGGAAATGTTGTTTCAGAGAATAATATGAATAATTTAGCTTTGAACTTTTTTAATAATGTGTTAGCTCAAGGACAAGGAAATGCGGTAATAGATTCTATTAGTAAAGAAAGTGGCTTATATAAGATTATTTTTTCTAATGAGGGTCAGAAAGCTTCATTATACTTTACTCTGGATGGAAAATGGATTCAACAAGGTTCCGAATTGGTCTCAATAATAAATGTTTCTGAAGCATCTGCTGGAAATCCTACTCAAGATTCTCAGCAAGAGGGTGATCAAGAGCCTAATTGGAGTGTTTTTGAAAATGAACTTGAATCAGAAATAAAGTCTAAAATATTATCCTTTAATAAAGAAGTTTCTTCAGTATATAACGAATCTTTAAGGATTAATGTTTTGGAAAATTATGATTTAATACCAAATTCTTTAATTGTTTTTTATCATGGTGGTTGTGGTTGGTGCACTAGATATTATCCTGTTCTAGTTGAGGCACAAGTTAAATATCCTGATTTAAATATTTATGCTCTTGTTTTAGGTGAGAATGAGGATATTGCAGAAAAATATGGTGCATCTGGAACACCTGCAAGTGTTATTAATGGTAAATATTTTGTAAGTGGTTACAGATCTATTGAAGATTTATCTGAAATTTTGGATAAATTAAATTAAATTTTTTATTTCTATAGATTTTTATTTTAAATTATACTTTTTAAGATACAAAAATTTATATACTAATTTCTCTTATATATAAGTATATTTAATAAATATAAGAGGGTATAAAATGGTAAGAAAACCTTTAACAATTTCTATTGAACGAAAAATTTTAGAGAGTTTTAAAAAATATTGTGAAGACAATGATATAATTCTTTCTAAGAGAATAGAGAGATATATGAAAGAAGAATTAAAAAAGAAAAGAAGATAAAATGCATTCTAAAATTAATAAAAAAAGTAATGGGTTAGCATTAGCTATTGGACATATTTTTGGTGATGGAGGAATACAAGATAATGGGAGAGTTCATTATTGCAATTCAGAAAAATTTCTTATCGATGAATTTATGAATTCCATGAAAGTTTTTAATATCAGGCCGTGGATTAAAAAAGAATCTAATATTATAAGAGTAAGATATCCTGTTAAAATAGGAAAAATTCTTTGGAATTTATTTGAGAAATTTAGTTCTGGAAAAGATACCAAAATAATTACTTCTCAGATAAGAGAAATGCCAAAGAAGTGGAAAGCAAAAATGTTACAAGCTTGGTTTAATGATGATGGAAGTGTAGTTAATATGCCCCCAAATTATAAAGTAATTGCAATTAAGCAGAAATTAAAACCCCTCACACTTTTTATTAGGGATATTTTAAATGAATCTCAGATAAAATCACAAGTTATAGAAGATAATGGAACATGGCTCTTAAGAGTTCATGGTTATGAAAATATAATTAGGTTTAGAGAGCATATCAATTTTTCTAAAGGGTATAGAAAAAGGCAAAAATTAGATGAGATGATAAATAGCATAAATCGTCCTCATCTTGTTGCGAAAAAGAAAATTTTAAGATTATTAGAAGAATCTCCAAAAATTATAAAAGAAATTTCTCAATTGTTAGATTTAAATAGAAATGTTGTTTATTGTCATTTGCATGGATGGAAAAGAAAAAATAGAAAATCAAATAAAGGATTAATAGATTTAGGATTAGTTAGAATGAAAAAGAGAGGAAGGATAAATTTATATGAGTATTCTGTTTCACCAACTCCAGGATTTGGTTGGGAAGGAACTGGTTCTTCTACAGATGCTCAGTGTTAATAATACAGAAAATCTAAACAAATACCCCGAGTTTCTGATTTAATTTTTTAAGATAAAAGATTTTATAAGAAAAAGATTTGGATTTTTTTATTTTTTTAATAATTAAGATATGTAATTTCATCATTAGTTAATTTTAGTTCTTTTTGTATTTTTGTATTTTTACTAGCTATTTGTTTGATTAATGGGAATTCATTTAATGCACGTTTTTTCCCTATATGAACATATTTTGCGTATTTTTCTGCTATTGATTTTTTCTTTTCTATTTTTTTATTATTAAGCCAAATTTTCAAAATTCTTGAAGGTTTTTTATAACTTGTAAAACTTATATTAGGTGTTTTTTCTAAATTTTTTGATGCAGAAATTCCATAACTTAAAAGAGCATTTTCATAAACTAAAAATCTCCAGTATTGTTGTTTGTAAATTCTTCCTTTAAATAAATCCACTTTACTTAATATTTCATATGCTTTTGAAAGTGATTTTGGATCAGAAGAATATGCTTTAGGGATATTTTCTTCTACCCATAAAATTATATTATCAATAGGCATATTTACTGAATCAAATAATCTTAAAGTTTTTTTAATTGGTTTTCCTTGGAATATATGTTTTAGTGCAGTGAAAATATCTATTTCTTTATCTCTTTCATCAAGATTAATTAAAGAAGGGTCTTTCATTCTTGAAGTTGAATGTAGGTCATTTACTGCAGCTCTTATGTCTCCTTTTGCCCTTATAGCAATGCTTTTAATTAAGTTTTGATTGAAAATAATATTCTCTTTTTTTAATATATCATTTAAAATCTCCTGAATTATTTTATAATTTACTTCTTTAATTTGAATTAACTCAGCTTTTTTTCTTATTGGTGCTAAATTTTTTTTCCAAATATCATTTGCAGTGATTATTAAAGGATATTTTGATAAATCAATTAATTTTAATAATTCAGAAACACCCCCTCGATCATAAAAACCACTTAAACCATCTATTTCATCTAATAAAATGATTTTTTTTTGTTTGATAAGGGATTTTTGTTCTATTGCAGGTTTTAATATTTGATTTAATTTGTTTTTATTTCTTAAGTCAGATGCATTTAATTCAAAAATTTCAGAATCAGTTTCATTTGCTACAATATGAGCTAAACTTGTTTTGCCTGTTCCAGGTGGACCATGCAGTATAATTGCTTTATGCTTTCGATTTTCTCCTAAAAAATTAAGTACTTTTTTAATTGCTAAATCTTGTCCTTTAATTTCAAAAAATCTTTTTGGTCTATGTTTTTCAGTCCAGGGCATTTTTAATATTTGGAATATAAATTTTTCCTTGTTTATAGTTTTTGATTAATTTTTGACTTGGAAAATATATTTTTTTTGGCAATTCATTAAAATTAAACCATCTCCATTTTGTTATTTCATTTGGTTCTAAGATTTGTGGTTCTCCTTCAAAATCTTCACATAAAAAACCTATTGTTACAAAATGTGCATATTTATTTATATCATTATTAATAGCAATTAATTTCATAGAGTTAATTTTTATTCCTGTTTCTTCAGCGACCTCTCTTTTTAATCCATTTTCTAAATCCTCTTTATATTCAAGTTTTCCTCCAGGACAGGTCCAGGTTTCTGATTCTTTAAAGACTGTTTTTTCAGGATTTTTATGTCTTTTTCCTAAAAGAATCTTTTTTTTGTTATTAAGAATTATAATTCCAAATCCAACACCAGGTTTTTTATTATCCATTTTTACTCCTTTCCTAAACCAGCAAGAATGAAACTTGCTATAAGGGCTTGAAGTTGTATAAATGGGTCAGAGCCTTCAGTAATTCTAAATTCAATTTCACCTGTTTTTTCTGTTAATTTTACTTTTATTTCTGGTTCAACTGGAAGATTCCAAATTTCTTTTTGAATTGCTTTTACCACATCTTGTCCAGAAATTGATTCTTTTAACATTATATCTAAAAGTTTTTCTCTTGATTTTTCAAAATCTCCAGATAAGGCATAATCAAGAACAATTCGAATATCTTTAGGTTTTGCATTGGAGATTATTGTTGAGATTAAATTAGGTGTTATTAAAGGGGATATAGCTGCTGTTGATTGAAGGATGTTTATTGCTCTTCTTGCATCTCCTTCGCTCCCTTCATATATAATATCTACTGATTCAGGAGGAATTTCTAATTTTTCTATTTCTTTTATTTTATTTATTATTTTTTCTATGGCTTTTTTTTCAAGAAGTCTGAATCTGAAAATTGCACATCTAGATTGTATAGGGTCTATTATTTTACTTGAATAATTGCATGAAAGCATAAATCTGCATGTAGCAGAATAGTTCTCCATTGTTCTCCTAAGAGCTTGTTGTGCTTCAGGTGTTAAGGCATCTGCTTCATCTAAAAATATTATTTTAAAAGGAATTCTTCCTAAAGATTTTGTTCTTGCAAAGTCTTTTACTTTTTCTCTCACTATATTTATCCCTCTTTCATCAGATGCATTTAATTCAAGAAAATTTTCTTTCCAGTTTTCCCCAAATAATTCTCTTGCAATTATTAATGCCAGGGTTGATTTGCCTGTTCCTGCTGGTCCTGCAAATAATAAATGGGGGATATTTAATGAATTTATTAAAGATTCAATTCTTTTTATTGATTCTTCTTGTCCCACAACTTCAGAGAACTTTTTTGGCCTGTATTTTTCAGTCCAGATATCCGAGATCATAATAATAAAGAGTGTGATTTACTTATAAAGATTTTGATGATATATAACAACTTTTATTATTTTTTAAATTAAAGTTATATTTTTTAATGAATAAATCTCTGTGAGAATATTCTTTTTTATTAATTTGATAAGTAATTTTTTATATAAATTTTGTTGGAATTAAGGTATAGGGTATTATTTAGTCTTTTTTTGAAATACTTTACATTTTGGATAATTATAATGTATTCTGAGTAATTATAATGCAAAATATAATTTCTGTATAAATATTGCAGATTTTGTGTTAAGATATAAATAAAATTTTGCAGAATAATTGTATGACTAATTATTTATTAAGATTAATATTCTGGCTTGGGTGAATTCCATTTATTTTAATAATTTTTTCTAAAAAACCTGCTTTTTATATTTTTTTCTATGTCCAAAAAAGAATGTTATCTTATTAGAATTTTTATTAATAATTAATTTTTTATTAATTATTCTTTTTTTATGCTGCAAGTATTTTTTATGAAATGAATATATCCTTAATGGTTCTACGAGGCTGGAATTATAAAGTTTTATAAATCTTTAATTCTTTATTTTTTTTATGAAAAAGAGGCGGAATTTTATTCTATTTTTCTCAATTTTATTTTTGGGCTTAATTTTTATTTCAGCTGCAAAAGCTCTTGAACCAGATCCTTTGCCTAATCCTATTTTAGGAGAATCATGTGGT
>CAZRJS010000064.1:0-3376 GCA_964600565.1 Candidatus Woesearchaeota archaeon
TTGCCCTCGCACTCAACTCCAGATTTCCAAGCTGGATGAGCTTGTCTTTGGGTCCTATCGATATCTTTTCGACAGGGCGCCGCCCCAGCCAAACTGCCCGCCTGTCGCTGTCCTCTAAAGAGTAAGCAGTCTTAAAAAAAATGGGTAGTATTACAATTTTGCTCCTTTGCCACCAAAATGACACTCTCAACGCTCCTACCTATGCTATGCGTTTCTTTTAAAATTACAACAACAAGTTGCAGTAAAGTTCCACAAGGTCTTCGCTTCCCACTAGGTGTCTCCGGTCTTTGCACCGGAGGATATTTTCAGAAGGCCCCAACTAGGGACAGCGACAACTTCGTTAAACCATTCATGCAAGTCGCAATTCATACGACAAGGTATTACGCTACCTTAAGAGGGTCATAGTTACCCCCGCCGTTTGATGGACCTTAGCTCCCTTGAAAAGGAGTTTTAGACACCACCACTGGGCAGGTCTCACCAAGTATACAAGTCTTTTCAGATTAGCACTTGGCTACGTTTTTGGTAAACAGTCGGGCCGTCCTTGTTACTGAGATCTATTAATGCATAAAATTCCGGGGAACAACACACAAAAATAGACACCCCTTCAGCCGAAGCTACAGGGCCAATTTGCCGAATTCCCTCGATTAGTTTATCCTTACACACCTTAGCCTACTAAGCTAGAGCACCAGTGCCGGTTATGGGTACAGGTAGTTGAATTCGTTAAGAATTAAAGCTTTTCACTGGCTCCTGGAATCAACAGTTTTGTCCAAAAGATTCATCTGCGTCTATGGATTACCCTCGACAGATTTCTCTTAAAAAACACCCTTCCGAGTGCCTGCTTATCCTGAAGCAAAAATTAATACAAAAAATTCAACTAGTTCAAGAATATTAACTTGATGTCCATCGTTGTACTCAGTTAAGATACAACTTAGGTCCTGACTAACCCTCAGCTGACATACATTGCTGAGGAAACCTTACTCTTACGGCGTTTTGCGTTTTCAGCAAAATCACATCCTACTATTACCAGGATCCTCGTTACTTATCGCTCCACCCTTTCTTTAAAAAGAACTTCGATGCAATAAGTACGCCTGCTTACCCGCGCACTCATATGAGTGTCGCTGAAGTATCGGTATTATGCTTTAGTCCCGTCCATTTTCCTCGCCCAAAATCTCAATAGGTGAGCTGTTACGCTTTCTTTAAATGATAGCTGCTTCTAAGCTTACATCCCTACTGTCTCAGACTCCAGACAGAGTTTGATACACTTAGCATAATTTTGGGACCTTAACTTCAGTCTGGGTTGTTCCCCTCTCGGAAGCGTATCTTACATACACACCCTGTTTCTTGTCCTACGCAATTAGCAGTTTCTGAGTTAGAAAGAGTTCCGTAAGCAATAGCTCCTGCAAACTCCATCTGTACTTTACACCGCCAACAAACTTAGACAAGACTATACGTAGGCATATTTCAGCAGGAACCAGCCATCGCCAGATTAGATAAGCTTTTCACCCCTATTCACAGATCATT
The DNA here is from genome assembly GCA_964600565.1 of Candidatus Woesearchaeota archaeon. GTDB lineage: Archaea > Nanobdellota > Nanobdellia > Pacearchaeales > GW2011-AR1 > CAZRJS01. The sequence goes on from CAZRJS010000064.1 coordinate 1,522, forward strand.
CGAGTACATGTCCATAACAACGGTTCAGGCCTCCATCCTCCTTTCGGAAGACTTCACCTTGCCCATGAGTAGATCATCTGGATTCAGGTCTTATCTATGAGACTAACGCGCTTTCACACTTGCTTTAGCTTTGGTTACTCTTTAAAAAAGATTAGCCTCGCCACATAAATAAACTCCCTGGCACGTTCTTCAAAACGTACGTTACAAATCTTATTTTGATAAACAAAACAAAACCAGTAACAAACTGTAACTATTAGATTTCAAGTCTTTTAACCCTCTATTAAGAGTACTTTTCAGCTTTCCCTCGCGGTACTAGTGCGCTATCGGACTTTGGTTATATTTAGGGTTAGGAGTTAATCCTCCTGTATTCAGACGCCCAATTCAGGGCGCCCTACTCTTTTTAAGAACCAACATAGAATCTTCAGTTACGGGGCTATCACCCTCTAAGGCATATCATTCCAGATAATTTCTCTTCAACTCTTTAGCCAGTTACCTCACCACATTTCTTATCTTTTTTCAAAAACAGATTCAGCTTGCCCTAGACCCTTTTCGCTCTCTGCTAATAAGGGCATCATTATTATTTTCTTTTCCTGCCGGTACTAAGATGTTTCAATTCCCAGCGTAATTCTACACAAAAAGTGTACTTCAGAAATCCAAGGATCAAAATATGCATGCAACTCCCCTTGGCTTATCGCAGCTTGCCACGTCTTTTAAAAATACCAAAACCAAGCTATCCATCTAATAGTATATATAAATTAGTGTCTCTAACTAGTGGAAGTTTGTTGCTTATTTCATTGAGTATGACTTTACATTGACTCTCAAAATGATCCTGAATATATTCTTCAGAACCAAACCTAAATGGTTGAGCATGATATGAATTATATTTTTTTATTACGATTTTAACTCTTAAAGCTTATTTTATAAAATTACCTTCGAAAATAAGGTTTTTAAATGTTTTGAGAGAATATGAAAATTAGTTTAAAAAAAAAGAAAATGTTGAAAGATAAACATTGCTAATAAAAAGAATTTTTTAATAAATAATATATTTTAATCTCAGAAACTCTTGATATTTTATTATTGAGTAAGTAAAAAAATTTAAATCTATAAAGAAAATTACAGAATATTAATTAAAAAGGAGTAACAAAAGAAAAGTTTATATACATATATTTCATTCAAAAATTACAATGTTAAGATTGCCAAAAGGGATGAATGAATATTCTGGGAAAAATGTTTACAAAATGCAAGAGTTATTAGAAAATAGTGAAGTCCCTATGTCTGTATCTGGAATTATGAAATCAAGACTAAAACAAGGGATTGAATTTCATGATTTATGGGCTTATGGGAACAATACCTCTGATTTAGTTGTTTATCCTAAAGAAAATTATAAAGAAGTGTATGTTTTTTTAACAACTAATAATCAAGGGCAAATAACTAAAAATGGAAGAAAAGCTTTAGACCTTATTAAATTTGATAATCTTGCATCAAATAATGGTGCTGTTGTTGAGCAGTTAAAAGATTTGGGAAGAAAAGGTTTAATAAAAGTTCCAAGAAATAAAATTACGCATGGAAATTATTTGCCAAAAGACAGAATATTAGATGAACAAGTTTGGAGAATTCTTGCAAGACATCCTGATGAAGTTCCTGCAGAGTTTGCAGAAGATAAAGAATTATTAAAAGAATATTCTAAGGAAGTTGAATTTAGAACGGAAAACTCTAAGAATATGGCTCTTTATATTGGAAATTCTTTAAAAAATCAAACCACTTTAAAGATGTGGTATATTAGTGGGCTCTTGTATGGGTCTAATGCTGGTAGTATGCATGACCTTAACAGTGGTGATGGTTGTCTGCTCGGAAT
>CAZRJS010000064.1:3476-5427 GCA_964600565.1 Candidatus Woesearchaeota archaeon
TGATGGTTGTCTGCTCGGAATTATGCTAGATTCAAACACCAAAAGATATACTCTGGCTGATTTGCAAGCAGTTGATAAAACTATTAAAGGACTAGAAGGAACTTTACACCCAAATATTTTAAAACCATTTATAGATTTGAGAAAAAAACTTTATAATAATGTATCTAAATAAAAAACCTATTCCTATCTTCATACTTCCTTATAAGTAGTTACAAAATGGAAAAACTTAAATAGTCTTAAGACATTATAATTTTAGAATGAAAACAATAACACAGAGATTAAAAATTGCAGGGGATTATCTAAAAAGTAATTTTCGTAAATTTTGCGGATATCAAGATAAACAAAGCAGAGCAATTGGAAAAGAAATAACAGATAAATTTCATAATCAAGAAATGTACGAACTTTTTAAAAAAGGAAGAATTTCAACATATTGTTTAGATAATCTTATAGATTATTTAACACCAAAAGAACAAACAAAGATTGATTTATCTAAAACTTCTAGTAAGATTGAAATGCTAAAATTTAAAGAACTATCTAATTTAACTAAGGAATCATTTAAATAATAATTTTTATTCTCTTTTTTATGAATTTAAAAGTTATATCAATGGAAAAAATACATTAAAAATTTATTTATGTGAATTAAAAATATTGATAATTTTTACAATTCAAATTCATCAATAAAATTCACAATTGTTTTGTATTTTTCCAAGAATTTAAAACCTTTTTCTGTTAATAAAATAAACCTCCCATTTTTATTATTCACTTTTTTTATGAAATTTCTCTCCTGCAAATCATTAAAATATTCTTTAAATCTTGATGAAGAAATGTTGGATTGTCTTAACAAAGGAGTTGGTTTAATTGAATTGTGATTCTCTCTAATTATATCTAGTATATCCCTTATTATTTCTAATCTCCCTCTTTTCGCCATATCTGAATTTCCTCCTTTCTTGTTCTGAAATTTGAATTATTGAAAATTTTTATTCTCATTTTTTTAATTAGAACCCACTTTTTTTAGAACTTTATAGAGCATTGCTAGAAAAATCCCAGAAGATGCTAAGTAAATAAATAATTGGAATATTTGAAAGAAATTAGGGATTAAAATATCTATTATATTAAGTATCCAAAAAGAAAAAAGAAGGACATATATTATGTGCAAGTTCTGTTTTGTTTTCTTTTGTTTTGATTGTTTACGAGAAATATAAAATGTAATAATAACAAGGAGTAACAAAAAGAAGTTCATACCTAAATAAACAAGAGGATTTCTAAACAAAAGACTTGATATTGCAATAACAAAAGCTAGCAAATGAAATAAATAAATTTTCTTTGAATTTCCATTCCATTTTTTCCACATAACACTATAAAGAAGATAAAAAATAGCCATTGAGCTAAAATACATAAAAGTGAATAATGTGATCTGACCAACCCCCATTAAAAAAATTCTTCGAGGAATATCAAAAATTTCAGCTACATTAAAATAAACTAAACCAAACTTAATAGACGACCTGAAAAAATAAGCAAGAGCAAAAAATAAAAAAGATTGTCTAAAATATTTAATTCCTTTATGTGAGCTTAATTCATATAACTCTTTTGTTCCAAAATAAATCATTAAACTGCAAATGATAATTATAAAAGAATAAAGAATCTCTGTCCCAAATCCTAAACTTGTCAACATTCCAATGTTTCCTTTAAAACCTCCTACTGCTTTTCCAGTTAAATGATACATTGGCATTTTAATTATAATAAGTAGAATATTTAAAGACTTATAAATAAAATGGACTTTTAATCCACCTTGTTTAAATACTGCTTGATTGTAAAATTATATGAAAAATAAATTGAAAGGAGGTATAAAAATGGAACAAAAATATGTTTTAGGAATTGTTGCTTTAGCAATGGTTGCTGTTCTTGGAATCAGCATGGTTTCTGCACATGGTTTTGGAATGTGGAACTCAGA
>CAZRJS010000065.1:0-5367 GCA_964600565.1 Candidatus Woesearchaeota archaeon
TATTTAAATAATTAACTCTTTTTAATTTTTAGCAATAATTCAATAACATTAATTTTGCACGAAATATTATCCACAATTAATATTTACCTAAAAATAATTTCCAAAGCATCTCTATTTTTTAACTCATAATTTTTTCCAAGAGCCTTTTTTGTGCGTGCATCAATTGCTTTAATAAAATTATCCCCAAAATCACTATGCAAATAATAAGCAAAATCCAATGCAGTTGAACCTTTAGGCAATAAAAAACAATCAGGGAGAATATTCCCTTTACTATCTGCTAACTTATTTGCACTTGCAGGAAAAATAGCAATATAATTTAACAATTCAAAGACAGCTTTATTTAAAATTTCTTGAACTCCTGTTCCAAATTCAAATTTATCCAAAATTTCATTTTTTATTTTTGTTAAAACTTTTTTTTGTTCTTCAGAAAGTTCTTTTAAAATTTTAAAATTTCTTTCACCCGGAATATACTCAATTAAATTATTTTTAGCAGCCTGTCTTAAAGCTAATTCAGCTTCGGCTGAACAAGGGATAATAATTTCATCAGGAAATTTATCTTTTAATCTCTCATAATTCTCTTTACCCTTAGCTAAATCAATTTTATTAGCAGCAATAATAAGTGGCTTTGTTTTTTTTCTTAATTTAAAAGCAAATTCAATAAGCTCTTTCTCAGACCAAAAACTTGCTTTTTTTTGAAAATTCAATTCTTTTAAAACATCCTTAACATCTTCTTCATTAACTTTTAATCCAGAAAACTGCTTTGAAACAGATTCTGCAAAAGTTTTGCTATCTTTTGAATTTATTCTTTTAGAAAAACTTTTCCAAACTTTATTCAAAATTCCATAAAACCATTTATTTAATTCATCTTCTAAAAACAGAACATCCTTTAAAGGATCATAATTCTCTGTTTGCTCACCTTTTTCATTAATTGTCCCAGACATATCAATAATATGGATAAAAGCATCTGCCTGTCTTAATTCATCTAAAAACTGATTTCCTAAACCCTTGCCTTCAGATGCACCAGGAACTAAACCGGCAACATCCATTAATTCAACAGGAACAAATCTGTTGCTTTTAATACAAAAACCATGACTAGGATTACATTGCACATTAAACTCTTTATCAATACAATCAACTTTAACATAACCAACACCATGATTTGCTTTTATAGTTGTAAAAGGATAAGAAGCTATCTCAACATCTGCTAATGTTGCTGCTTTAAAAAAAGTGCTTTTACCCACAGAAGGCTTACCCACTAAACCAATTAACATAATTTACTTATACATATCAATTATTTAAAGATTTAGAAAAAATTAATTAACATAACTCTTAGTTTTTATAATATCCCCTCTACTCTGCACAATATTACCAAAATAAGATAGTCTTTTTCTTAATTATAAAATGGTTACACAAGAAAGATTTATAAATAGATTATCCTAAATATTACATCTTAAAAAATCCCACTAAAATTTAATATGGCAAAAAAATCCCTTGAAGAAATGTTCAAATCTAAAGAATCTCTAAATTTAGGTTCTTTATATAAAAAGAAAGAGGAAATTTATAATTTAAGAGATGATCTTATAAATCTTGTCGGAAAAGGAAAGATTTCCCATAATGATTTAGAAATATTTATTCAAAAAAATAATAATAATTTAAGGGCAGGTTTAGTTTCAACAGTTAGATATCTCAGCTCTAAAGGATTCAGAGATATGGCAAAAGCAACAGATATTGCTTTTAAACAAAAATATGGTTTTTTTGCATGCACTGGAGAAATTAATGAACTAAAAGAACATCAAGGATTATTTGCAAATTTAGATTATACTATGAATTGTAAAGATAATAGTTTAAAAAATGCTGAGGTTGAAAATGCTAATGGAGAATTTTATGGGGATAGCTTAGAAAATGCTGAGGTTGGAAATGCTAATGGAATTTGTTTAGATAATACCTTAAAAAATGCTAAGGTTGAAAATGCTAAGGGGAAGTTTTATGATAATAGTTTAGAAAATGCGGATGTTAAAAATGCTAATGGGAAGTTTTATGATAATAGTTTAGAAAATGCTAATGTTGAAAATGCTAATGGGGAGTTTCGTGGAGATAGTTTAAAAAATGCTGAGGTTAAAAATGCTAATAGGAAGTTTTATGATAATAGTTTAGAAAATGCTGATGTTAAAAATGCTAATGGGAAATTTGATTGGAATAGTTTAAAAAATGCGGATGTTAAAAATGCTAATGGGGAGTTTCGTGGAGATAGTTTAAAAAATGCTGAGGTTGGAAATGCTAATGGGGAGTTTTATAATCATAGTTTAGAAAATGCGGATGTTAAAAATGCTAAGGGGGAGTTTTATAATTATAGTTTAGAAAATGCCGAGGTTGGAAATGCTAATGGGGACTTTTTTCATGATAGTTTAAAAAATGCGGATGTTAAAAATGCTAATGGGGAGTTTTATAATCATAGTTTAGAAAATGCTGAGGTTGAAAATGCTGAGGGGAAATTTTATGAAAATAGTTTAGAAAATGCAGAAGTTGAAAATGCTAATGGGGAGTTTTATAGAAATAGTTTAAAAAATGCGAATGTTGGAAATGCTAATGGTGAGTTTTATTGGGATAGTTTAGAAAATGCGGATGTTGAAAATGCGGAGGGAAAATTTTGTGATAATAGTTTAAAAAATGTAAAAATAAAGTATAATTATAGAAACATCCCTTTAAAATTAAGAAAATATATACCAAAATTCCTTGTTAGAACTGTGTTTTTAAATAATAAGTGTTCCATGAGCCTTAATTTCATTTCCAGCACATAGAACATATCCCTGTTTTTCAAGAATTCCTAAAGCATAATAAATTTTAGGATTTAAAAAAAAATTAATTAACATAACTCTTAATTGTTCTAATATCTCCTCTACTCTGCACAATATATTTATGTTTTTCAAGAATTCCTAAAGCATAACAAATTTCACCTTTACCAAAATCAGAAACTCTTGTTATCTTACTACACACTAAAGTGGATAGTTTGTTTAGAGTTTCTGAGATAGAAATTTCTTAACAATTATGAAGCAATCTACACGAAATTTCTACATAAGATAATAATTCACTTGAATTATCTAGTTCTACAAAATCTCTTTTTGTGCATTCTATTCCAAAAATATCCTTATAAATCCTCTCAATAGTAATTTTTCCCTTAAAATTCATTAAAGAATCTAAACAAGTTTGGGCATTTTCTGCATAAATAGGTTTTTCTCCTTGAGAAATTAAAGCATATTTAATTATTAAAGGATATAATCTTTTATCTTCCATATTTCTTTAGTATTTCTATCCTTTAAATTAATTTACATTTTAAACCAGATATTTTAAATATGCTTAATTAATAATAAATTCAAGAGCCCATAGCTCAGCCTGGTTTAGAGCGCTGGTCTTATATGACTGCAATTTAAAGGTTGCTGCTCTCAAAGAAAAGGTCTAAGAGAGCCAGAGGTCCTCGGTTCAAATCCGAGTGGGCTCATAAGTATGCTTGTTAATCAAATACAAAACAAGAGCATACTTTAATCCTGGATGTAGAAATTTATTGTAAATTGCTTTATAATCGTCCAAAAATTTCTAGCTCAGAAACTCTTTTTGTTTAGAGTTTCTGATTTGACAAATCAGTTTAAACAAAAAGGGAAGTTTGCAAGAAACCGCAGGTGTCTTTCAGGTTCAAATACTTCAAAATCTTTTATGGGTTTTGAAGTTCCCAAAATTTCTGTAAGAAATTTTTAGGACCGAGTGGGCTCATATAAAAATTTAAAATTTACCCTACAAAACATTTAAAAAATAATATCTCTTAATTTAAACATATTAAAAAAAGAGTTTAGGAAAAATAAAATGCCTGAAATAAAAAAAAAATTATATAGAAGTAAAAAAGATAAAATAATTGGAGGGGTTTGTGGAGGTATTGGAAATCATCTTAACACAGATCCAACAATAATAAGAGTAATCTGGGTATTAGGATCATTTTTATTAGGGATAGGATTAGGGAGAAATTTCTTCTGGTGGGCTGGATTATTTGCTTATTTAATTGCTTGGATAATAATTCCTGAAGAGAAATAAAATTAATGCAACTTTTCTTTTATCTTTAATATCTTTTTTATAAATCAGGAAGATTAATCTAAATAATATAGAAAACAATATTTAAATTCTCCTCTGCTTGTCCGAACCTCTAACCTAATTTTTCTCTGCTTAAATCTTTAGAGAATTCTTCTATCGCCTTAATACTATCTAAAATATGCTTGATAAAAGCTAAATTATCCTTCATATTATTCTTACCTCTTAGCTCAAAATCTTGTTTTTAAAATATGATTTAAAGCAGTTATAAGAGATTTTATTGAGGCTAATATTGATTGAAAAGCAATAGGCATAAGAGAAGAGTATGAATAAATATTAAGATATTTAACAAATCAAGAAGTATTAAAATTAAATGAATTAAAAATTAAAGAAAAAGCAATTATAGAAAAAATATTGTAATCTTTTTTATTTGGAAAGAACCTTATTTTGCTATAAGAATTGAAAATAAAGAGTTTGTTAAACTTCAATCAGAATATTTTGACTTATTATGGGATATTGCTAAAAAATAATTTCCCGATAAATAGTTCCATATCAACGTAAAAATAAAAATACCTTCATAAAAACTAGCACATTTTTTGATAATTTTTACTATTCTCAATAAACAAATTTCCTATGTTCAACTCTTAAGAAAATTATTGACTTTTGATTAAAAGAATATATAACTCTATAGGGTTTTACATAAATAGTTCTTTCTCCTTTTAAATCATATCTTAAAGGTTTTCCTCTTTCTGGGTTCTGAAGAATTTTTTCTATTTGTTTTATTACCTTCAATTTAATCGAAGAATCAAATCTTTTTACTTCTTTTTCAAATTTATCTGTGTAGATAATCTCTACCATTTTTTAATTTCACTTAAGAAATCTTCACTCTTCATTCTTTTAAATCTATTTTTTTCTATATCTTCCCATGCTTCGTCAACTAGTTTCAAAGTTTCAATATCTTCCTTTAAGATAGGATTTTCAATCTTCTTTAAAACAATTAAATTATCTTTTTTCACTGCAGCTAAAATTGTTCCTTCTTTTAAATGCAGTTTTTCTCTTATTCCCTGAGGAAGAACTATCTGCCCCTTACTACTAACTCTTATTACTTCCATAAGTATAGTAAGACTTCCTTACTTTATAAATTTTTCTATGCAAAAACAAAAATGCACTCGGAAGATTCTCCTCTGCTTGTCCGAACTCTAACCTAATTCTTTCAAAATTACCAACTACTGAATTCCAAAAAACACTTATGCCCTCGGGAAATTCTCCTCTGCTCGTCCAAACCTCTCACCT
>CAZRJS010000066.1:0-5273 GCA_964600565.1 Candidatus Woesearchaeota archaeon
AATAAATATTATAATCTTACACCTGCTAAAAAAGAACAAAAATATTGTGACAGAGTTATTCCAACAAGTCAGCATTTAATGACTGAAGGTGCAGATAGTACAGAAGCAGTAAACTTTGCATTAAAGGAATGTCTTAGCGAAGATTTAATTTCAAATATTTGTTTTCCATTTTCTATTAAACCAAGACTTGATTATCTTATGGAAAATGAAGCTTATGCTGAAATATTTGATCAAGATAGATTAAAAGAACTATATGAAAACTACACAACAACTTCTAAAAACGTGGCTCGAATTATTGCAACTTGTGTTTAATTTAACTAATAAGGAGAATTTAATTTGCCATCATTGAAAGAACTATATAATGAGGTTAGTGTAAAATTACATTCTGATGGGGCATTAAACAGACGAGTTGAATCACAATTAATTAAAATAGTTTCAGATGCATTCCTCCAAATGATGAGCAATAAGTCAGATGAAGGATATTGTTTTAGTTTTTTTATTAGAATTAAAATGTTTAAAGATCTAATGAATACTCTTGATCTTACACCAGAAAAACTAAAAGCAGTATTCCTTCAAGAATGGGGTGCGGGTGCAATGACTAATCATATGCATTCTGATCCATATTATCAATTTTATTTATTCATGCTTTACTATTACATTAAAGAGAAAAATGAAAAATTAATGAATAATTGTATGATAAATATTTTGATTAAACTATGGAATGGTCGTAAAAAGAAATATATACGACACTGTAATAAAGATGTGATGGCATATGTGGTTAACTATATGACAAGTAAAAAACATATGGTTAATAAATATAATAACCCATTAGAATTAATTCAGAATTATTTTACACCAACTTTATTGAAAAAATATAAACCGAATATTGATAGATCTGATGCTGCTGGACTCAAACAGATATTTGAAGCGTCATTTTCAAGAGTAAGACAGATGTTTGTTTTTAATCCAATGGTTGACATAAAAACAGGAAAATCTGTTGCAACTGGTGGGTTAATGCCAATGTATTTGAAAGCTGTTAAAGAAGGTATGTCAATAAAAACAATCACAATGTATGATCGAAAGGATGATGAACCAGCAGTTAGTTTTTCAGATTATATTTCAATTAACAATTTAGATGAAATTATTGATAAAACTATTAATAAAATGACAATGAATACACAACCAAAATATTCTGAACTATTTATTAATAATCTTTATAAAGACTATGGGATAAAGAAGCCTACTATTGTTCATATATTAACTTCGACACATAATTATAAATATAAAGATCAATTGAGTGACATCTATAGTATTATACTCCATCAAACGAGAGTAATTTCAAAAGATGATATATGTAGTGCTAACTTTACAAGAGCAGTTAATAAACTTTTAAAGAGTAAAAATAATGAAGACATTAATAAATTAAAAGAACATAATTTAGAATTATTATCAGATATCATGACCGATTATTTGAAAGTTAAACCATTGATGTCACATTCAAAGAATCATTTAATTCAATTGCATAAATTATTGATTAGAGGTTTAATTTATAACTTACGATCTGCTATTTGTGTCTAAAATGTGTGGCAAGTTTTGACGGATGGACAATTCTTCAAAACTTGCTGCTTCCATAAAAAATAAGGGGGAATAAATTGACAGCCACATCCATGTCAGGATCGATTGATCTGCAAGGTTTTTTATATGAATTATATTATAAAGGTGGAACAGCATTAGAGAATAATCCTGAGATGATGTATTTTAACTCTCAAATTACAGGTCGTTTTAACCCTGATATTAATGGTTATACTCTGTGTTTTATGGTGCCTCCACCATTCAAAGCATTAAAAAACATAGGACAGTATAATAAAGAATATATTAAATTATTTAGAAAATTAACTATATTTTCTTCAATGGATTTTACTCCTCCACAGCGCCAAGTTCAGAGTGAAAAATTTTCAGCAAGAACAGGTGGAGTTTCATATGCAACTGAAATAGATGTTTCAACTCAATGTTCTGTAAGTTATGTAGATAACGCAGATCTAGATATTTTTAATTTTCATTCAGTTTGGTTAGATTTTATGCATGAACTTTTACTTGGTTATATTGAAGTTCCTGGAGAATATATGGATGACACTAGTGAATTGTATGGAGCATTAGATTATGCTGCGTCAATGTTCATAATCAAATATTCTCCGTCAATGCAAGATATTTTATATCTTGGTAAAATGACAGGGATATATCCTCAAGGACTTCCAAATAAAGAAATTATAGGGCAACGATCTTCTAATGAAATGTCAGTAATTCCAATCACTTATGCATGTTCTTGGTTTGAAGAAACATTAAATAAAAACCACCCGATCTGGGGAGAATTAACAGAAAAAATTGAAGAATTTTTTCAACGACCCGATAATTAACAGAAAAAATTGAAGAATTTTTTCCTAAATTTTAAACTTTAACATTTCATGGGATTTTAAATATGGCAACAAATGACTTATTAAAAACGCCACAAGAATTTATTGATGAAGAGTCAGAAAATATAAAAACATATTTATCTGATCATAGTGATGTCCAAGTTAATAAACTAGGGATAATTGGATTCGTAATGAATCTGCTTGGCAATATTAGATATGATGCAACACATTATTATCAAAATTTATTTATTGAATCCAATGCAGCTACAGCCAGAGATGAAAATAATCTGTATATGCATTCTTCTTTATATGGTTATGTTCCAGCATTTGCAACACCGTCAAAAGCAGATGGTACATTTGTTTTTGACTTTGCAAATTTATCTACAGATAAAACTGCGTCTAAAAGAACTGTGACTTTCAAATCAATTTCTTTTCAGATTGGTGATATTGAATTTTCGACAAATACAGTTTATAAATTTGTTCAAGAATCTAATGCAAATTATTATGTTATAGTGTATTTATCTGACGGGACAATAAATCATATTCCTGCTTCATCATCTTCAATTGCTGCGCCATTTTTTGATGTTTACCAAAAGACTCAACAAATAGAAACATTAGTTCTCCCTAATTATGATTACTTTACTTATTATTCAACATCGTTCACTACAAGCGATCAATATTTAAGTGATTTAAATGTTTATGTTAGAGAAAATGGAGAGTCATATACTGAAGGTTCTTATGGTGATGAATATGATGTTAAATTAATTAAGTACTTAGAATCTGCATATTCAAAGAGTTGTTTTTTAAAAATGAACTCGTCTAGTGATTATGACTTAGAATTTGGATCTGGAATTAGAGGAAATCATATACCTCTTGCTAATGTCACTGTGGTTAAAAACATAACGTATGGAGCTTCAGGACACATTAGTGTAGAAAGTTCAGCAAGTCCAGCAGGAACAACTGAAGTAATTCTTAGAACTTATTTACCATCGCCTTCAACAGAATATATTGAACATCAATTATCAGCAAAATTAGTTTCAATTAATTTTGTAAGTTCAACTGAAGGAGTAAATCCTAAAACTGGTAATGATTTACGAAAAGAAATAACAGAGTACATTCAATCTAGAGAGTTTTTAATTGATAAACAAGACTATGAAAACTTAACGAATGTGGAAGATAATGAGTTTGTTTATTCATTCAAAAAAACATCTATTCAAAGAAATGATTTTTATTTATATCAAGTTTTACGGGATGAAAGTCAAGTTCCTGTCAAGTCATTTTGTGTTAATTTTCCTATTATTGATACTACAGGTACAGTACAAAACCTGGTTCCGACAGATATAACTGAAACAGATGGAACATTAACGACTGGTAGTGCACATTCATATTCAGTTCATGCAAGTGACGGATTTCATATTTCTGCTATATCGACAGTAACAACAACATTAACATCGACAGAAAATGCAGTAGAATTAAATTGGGATATTTACGAAAATGCACAAACCTATATTGTATCTGTATATGATGGGATTGATTATCGATATTTTTCAGTATTTGAGAATACATTTACAGATTTAGGACAAGACTCAGATAATGAAAATAATTTTGTCCAAGAGACAGTAGATACAGATACTTTAACTCCAATATATTCATGGCAAGATTCTTATATTTTCTTTCCGGAGTTTGAATTAAATGACACTACATTTGTTAGTCCATTTATATATAAATATAACTCGTTTATGAATTGGTTTGAAGGTCATCTTTTTTATGATGACTTTATTGTTTTATTTGCACAAAATAATCCACTTTCGACAACAGATATTGTTCAAAATTATACTGTTCCCCACTTTCATTTAAGAATTAAATATGATTATGTTAATAAAACAACCCGGTTGTACATAATATCCCCACAAAATTGTAGTAGTTATACTGGTAAAATTTCAATTTCAAGTACTTCGATTATATCTCAACAAATTAATAGATTGTCTGATAATATTTTTTATGTTGATTATGATGAAAATAGTTATGGAATCTTGTTTGATGATCATACAGTGGATTTTAAAATTTACACTTGTGATAGTAGTGAAGTCATTAATAGTGAAGTATTATCTTATTATACAACGGTAGATTTTAAACAAATTGAATCTGTAAAAGATCAAATGAAGTTAATTAATTATATTGATGAATCTGATAATGTTCATTTATTGTCCATTCCAGTCCTTGAAAAGACTATATATGAAGCAGATGTTGAGTCATATAATTTAAAATTGTTGTCTAGTATATATGACACGAATTTATCCGATAAACGTTTTCCAAATGACGAAATACAATATAGATTTTTAAATACATACTTTATTCGTAAAATATATTTACGAAGTATTCTTAAACAGTTATACGAATTTACCATGTATTTTCCTTTACTATTAACAGTAAATATTATTTTTGATAGAACATATATCGATGATACTGTAATTGATTTAACTACTGAAAAGAATAGTCTATATTTAGCAGTTGCAAATAAATTACAAGACGATTATACTGGACATGGTATCATATTCTATAATAGTCAAATGATCGATTTTATTCATAATGATAGACCGTTTGTTAAAGCTGTGACAGTTAGTGTGACAGATTCTAATTTGAATGCAATTGATTATGGTATTGAATGTAATGATGAGGATACTGTAATGGAAAATATACAATCAGATGCTTTTGATACTGATGAAGGAAATACTAAAACAAATATTTGTTATTATAATCCTGCATATTTTTGGTGGGATGTTGATAATATAACAATAAACTATACATTTAATTGATTTTTATATTTTTTAAAAAAGGAGAATGACAATGATATGGCTACTA
>CAZRJS010000067.1:0-5236 GCA_964600565.1 Candidatus Woesearchaeota archaeon
AAAATGAAAATAATTAATTACTATGTCTACGGTATGGCTCCTTCATTTGATGCCAGGATACGTAAAAGCGGAGGCCCTTCTCATCTCTATGAACGATGGATAAAGAGCTGTAAAAAGACTATAGGAGTCATAAATAAGCCCATAGCATATGTAACATCTATTGAAATTAAACTTGCTTACAGGACAAAACTATATAGATGCAACACTGACAGAGGCTCTAGTGTGTTAGATATGCTTGTGCGTAATGGGGTTATTCAAAGCGATGATTTCCCATTCGCTCCTGACGTAAGAATAAAAGGGAGATACTATGAGTTATACCCCGATACAAACATCATACTTAGAGTTGATGAAAAACACCCTCTTAATGAGGGCATTCAGTGGGGTGAATTTAATGTTATTGAGGAGTGGTAATATTTACACCTTTCTTCTTTAACTTCTGCAAAAGCCTCTTAGCGGCCATTCTCTCTTTATTGGTATAAGCGTTTCCAGTGCTATTAGCAACATTTAATAAAGTTACCTTATCCATAAACGTAAGTGGATTAAAAAACTTAAACTCACTAGCAAGAACGTCAGATGTTACTAATGGACTCTTTTCTACAAGTAGAGCAAATGCCTCCTTTGTAGGGTCTTCTGCACCTTTTTTAAGAGCCTTCTTTCTAAGCTTTTTCAACTCTTTAACAAGCTCTTTATTTGATGTTGTTATTTTTTTCATTACTTTATTAAGTCTTGATTCATATGGTAAAAACTTCTTAAATACTGTATTTATTAAGCCTTCTGCAAATATCAAAGTTCTAGCGGGTGTGCTGGCTCCAACAGCCTTCATACTGCTAAAATTATCTAATATTTTCTTTGAATTTGTTATAGATCCACTTGGCGTTACATCAAATGTTAAGAAAATAGCTTGATCTTCAACCATGTCTGCAAGCTGTTTCCCATAATTTTTTTCAAATTTTTTAAACGATTTTGTAGACCTTGAAAACCCACCACTCTCACTAGCAAAATAATTCACTTCACTATTAAATCTTTCAGAAACATTTTCACCAATGTCTTTGTTTGTTTTAGCTTTTGAAAGAGCTTTTCTTATTTCTTTTAGACGAGATTGTATGTTACTTGTTAATTGGTTTAAAGACAACTTACTTAAAGCTCTCACCTTCTCTGTTGCTTTATTTGAGGCATCTATAACTGTTTTTTTAGCCTCGCTTGTGTTAATATCTATCTTACCAATCTTGTCTTTCAATCCACTTTTTATATCTATTTTTCTTGCTCTATTATTAACTTCTTTTCTAAGGTCAAGTTTGAAGTGCTTTTTCCACTCCATTAACTTTCCACCTTCTTTCATTGCTGTTGTTGGCTTAAATCCATTAGAAGCAAATGCCTCAGCTTCTTTATTTAAAAACACGTCCATTGCGTCAATAGCTTCACCTTTCTTTATTGTATTACCTACAACATCAGCGTTAGTTACACCCATTGCTTTCCATAATTCATCTCTAGCAAGTTTTTCTTCTCCACCTGCTGTTTGAAAATTAATCTTAACCTTAGTTAAATCTTCTCCAGTGTTAGATTTAATAACATCGTCTACAGATGCCTTCATTTTTGAAGCACCTTGCTTAGTTAGACCAGATAAGTCACCACCTTTCTTCAATATGTTATCAAGTTCTTCCTTTCCTGCCCTAATAGCCTGAGTGTTTCCTTCCATTATTCTCATTATAGTTTCAGAAGTTCCAGTTTTCTTTAATCCAGTTGCTTTAATTGCTTTTTCTACGTCTGTTTTAGAAGATGTTTTAGAAATTTTATCCCATATTTCCGTTGCTTCTTTGTTAAAATTAGCACCACCTTTAACAGAACCTTCCGACACAGAAAGAGCTTCATTTATAAGTTTTATCTGATCTTCTTTAGGTACAGGTACAGCTTTCTCTATTTTTTCAGCAGCATTGAATCCTACATTCTTTCCTCCACCTGCTATATCGCCTTTATTAATAGAACGCTCTACAATTGATTCTGGAGTGATGTCAGGTACAATGTCTGCTATTTCTTTTTCTGCTTTAGCCTCTACAAATGCTTTGTTTTTAAGGTTTTTAGTCTCTGATTTAGCTATTTCAGCTTCTTTTCCAGCTTTTATAGCACCCTGCTTTTCTACTGTTGAAGAAGCAAGTTTTTGTTTATTAAGATTTGAAGTGGAAATAAAATCATCAAGATGAGCCTGTATATCGTCAACATTCTTTGTTAATTTATCTAAATTTTCTCCACCAAAAACCTTTTGAATACTAGCGTCTTCTATTTTGCCTCCAGCACTTATTTCTCCAGTTTGCCTTCTTCTTAATAATTTTAGCTTTTCCTTAACGTCTATTCCTGGTTGCTTCTCTAAAAAATCAAGCATTTTGTTACTATTTAATCCAAGGCTCTGCATTCTCTCAGCAGATTCACCAGTAACTTTTGTTACTATTTTACCGGCTGTCTCTTTTGCTGTTTCTGAATTGAAAGCTTTTATAGCTGTCTTCCCTGCTTTTTTACCTATTTTAAAAATTCCTTTCAATAGGCTTTTAATAACAAAAGGATCACTTCCAAGCGTAAGTAAAATACTTCCAACAACATCTGCGGAAGAAGTTAGCAACCCACTATTTTTATCATCTTCTGCCTTATCTATTTGAGCTTGAACTTTTACCTTTTCAATTTCTGGCAAACTATTCATTGACTCTCTTAATTTAGCTATCATCTCATCAGCACTTGTATTTTGTGCTTCTCTACTTTCAGACCAATCGGTGAGGTCTTTTTGAAAAACTTTAAGAAGCATTGTATCTTCATCAGCAAATTTTCCTTGCTGTGCCATAGCTCCAAGTCCACGAAGAAACAATGTAGATGCTCCTCCTACAGCTTCTAATGGTGTAGCAGCGTTTGCTCCAAACACATTTCTTGTGAATGTATCTCCAAATGTTTGCGTTCCTTTATCAACTCTTTCCTCTCTCTGGTCTAAAAGCTTCCTCATGTGTTCTTCTGAGGCTTCTGGGTTTTGCTGTGCCTCAAAAGCTGCTCTTGCTCTTGGGACTCTATTAGCAAGCTCCTGCCCTGTTTCAGTGTTTGGTGCATCAATAGGTCTAGGCTCAATTTCTGGCGTTACAGACCCTTTCATCGTGTCAATTTGTTGTGCATCTTGTGTAATAGGTTGTTGAGGTGTTAGACCTTCGGCCTCTCTAGCCTTTGCGAGTTCTAATTTTCTTTTATTTATTCGTATTCTAAGTTGCAAAACTCTAATCTGATCTTCTTTAGATAAGGCCATATTAATTCCCCCTAGCTTCTAGTGCCGCTAATTCAGCCTCGTCAGCAGCAATTGAAGCCTCTATATCTGCTACTGATCCTCCTGTAGATTCAACTGTATCAGTTGGCTTTGATTGTGAGTCTTGCTTATTGTCTACAGTTCCTTGACCTACGTTAATCACTGTATTGCTACCTTCTCCATTAGAAGGGTTATATTTCATATCTGCATTTTGAGCGTCTTCTTCAAAAAGTTTTCTCTCTTCTTTGGTAGTCATAAGGTTTAGGATATCGTATGTACTTCCCTCGCCTATTCTTTCACTAATTGTCTTTGTAGCATCGTTTTGTGTTAATAACCAATTAATAAATAATCTCTGTGCATCTTTTCTTGTTTTAGTTCTTTTCCCAGTGTTGGGGTTAACTGCAACCGTATTAAATATAGGGGCCAACGTCCCTGCAAGAGATGCTCCTATATCTTGTATTCTCTGATCCCAAAACTTTTTCTCTCTTGTAAGCATATGTTTAAGTTGATCGAGTAGGTCTTTTGGCATTGCATCTATTGGTTTACCTGTTGCTGTTTGCCATGCGTCTTTAACAGTTCCAGACCATGAAGCAGGGAAGAATGCTTTTCTATCTGACTCAGTTGTTCCTTGACCAGAAGCCATTACTTGTGCAATGATAGAGGCTAACTCAGATCCTATTTGTAGTGTAGCCTTAAACTCTCTTGCATCTATTCCTTTAATTGTATCAAGAGCATCTTGTATAGCTACTTGTTTATTGATAGACGTACCGAGAACTCTTTGGCCGCCTCTGCTACCAAAAGTAATAGCACGTTGTATTTTTTCTATTTTAGTTCTATCTTGTTGAATTGTTGGTAATTTTTGCCCATTCTCATCATATAGGTCTCCGAAGTTACCTTTTAGCTTTTTTTCTTCACTTTTAAAACGCTCTTTTCCAGACTTGAAAAGATTGTCCTGTGTGTCTTGTATTAATTTAGCCTTTTCAGGGCTTGCTTTTTCTTTCAACGCATCTAATTTTGATATAAGAATACTATAATCTTCAAATGTAGCGTTTGGATTTCCGTTTAATTCTTCAATAGACTTAACTATAGTTCCGCTTATCTCACTATCCCTAGCTGAAGAAATGGTTTTTTCTGCTTGTTTTTTTATTAAAGAGTAAATTGGTATAAGGTCTTTAGGGTCTTTTGCATTAGTAGCCATTTGTCTAAAAACTGTATCGTCTTGTATTCCAAGCTCTTTTGCATATGCAGCAATACCTTCAACACCACTTTTTAAAAGATCGTCAACTTCTTTAGACTTCTGTACGTTTATTTCATCAGCTTGTAGAGTCTGTGCACCTCTTAATGCCCCCTGCATGCTACTATTAAGGTCTTGCCCTAAAGTGCGTCTACCTTGCTCTTGTGAAGCTATTCTTCCTGTATCAATGTTTACAATGTCTTGCTCCAATTGATCTATTGTGTCCACTGGCATTTATAGCCCCTTCTGTTGTCTAAAGTTTGCGTTCAATTGCTTCTTAACACCTTGCTTCTGTCCTATGTCATACATTAAATTGGAAAGAGTGGTTCTGCGTTCGTTACGTATAACATCTTCGGCAGTCTGAGCTTGTTGCTCTAAAGTGAGACCTATACCTTTTAGTCTAGCTTTTCTTTCTGCTATACCTCTTGCATTTGACTTACGTTGTTCTTTCTTTATTAACTTACGCTTTAAGTCCTTCTGTTTCTTTGCAATACGGTCTTTCGCACTGCTATCTAACATATAGTCAACAACCAATCCTATACTACCTCCTACAGCAGCACCAGCAGCAGCACCATATCCAGTTCCAATTACAGGGAGTACATACGTTCCAATAGCTGCCCCTGCACCAGCTCCAACACCTGCCCCAACAGCTGAGCCTAAATTTCCACCTTGAAAGTTTTGTGAGAGTGCGTTTATTGTAGCAAGCTCTCTTTGCATATCAAGAGAACTTT
>CAZRJS010000068.1:0-5181 GCA_964600565.1 Candidatus Woesearchaeota archaeon
TGGTTGGTGGGGGCAGAAGGAGTAAGTAAACTCTTAAAAATAGTTTTAATTATTTATGTTGCTCGAATTTTGGGTGCAGTTAACTATGGGATGTTTGCTTTTTCTTTGGCGTTTGTTACTTTATTCGCTACTTTTTTTGACCTTGGGCTTGGCTTAATTGTTACTAGAGAATTTTCTCATAAAGAGGGAAAAAAAGAAGAATTTTTAGCTATTTTTTCTTTAAAAATTCTTTTAGGAATTGTAGTTTTGTTTTTAATATTTATTGGTTCTTTTTTTATTAGCCAAGACCCTATTGTTAGAAAGACAATCTGGATTCTGGGAATTTATATTATGACAACTGATTTAAGCGGAATTATTTTTGCTTTTTTCCGTTCTCGTCAACAAATGGAGCATGAATCTTGGATGAAGACTCTCCAAGTTTTCATGGAAACGAGTATTGGACTTTTTGTAATTCTGAATTTTCCTTCGATACAGAATCTAGGCTATAGTTATTTATTTGCAGGTTCTATCACTTTATTTGTTGCTTTGTTATTTTTTTATTTTAAAGTTTTTCCATTAAAGTTTTATTGCAATAAATCTATTTGGAAAAAGTTTTTAAAAATGTCTTGGCCAATAGCTTTGGTCGGAGTATTTGCCACCATTTATTCTCAGATAGACTCGGTAATGATGGGTTATTGGGGGCAGATTATTGAGACGGGATGGTATAATGCTGCCTACAGGCTCGTTAGAATGGTTATGATTCCTGCTACTCTTGTTGGAGCCAGTTTCTTCCCAGCCTTAAGTAAGACATTCAAAGAGAGTAAAAAAGAAGAATTTCAGAAAATCGGCGATTATCAAATGCAAATAATAATTTTTTTTGCCATTCCAGTAACGGTAGGAGGAGTTGTCTTAGCTCCTAAAATAGTAGATTGGATATATGGCCAAACTTATTCTTCTGCTATTCTAGCTTTTCAAATTTTAATTGTAATGGCAGGGTTTGCTTTTTTTTCTAATTTATTTAATAGTATTTTGATTGCGGCTAAAAAACAAAAAAATCTTTCTATAATTATTTTTAGCGGAGCTGTTTTAAACGTTATTTTGAATATTTTATTGATTCCTCGCTATACTCTTTATGGAGCGGCAATTTCTACGCTAATTACTATGATTTTAATTTTTGTTTTACTTTTAGAATTTGTCCCAAAGCTTACTCCTTTTAAAATTTTTAATTTAAATCTTTTTATCAACCTTTTGGGCGCTTGTATTTCTTCTTTGATCATGTATCTTTTTATATTTAAATCCGAAACTTATGGTATTAATATTTTTATTTTAATTCTCATTGGGACGCTGTCATATTCTATTTCTTTTTTATTGTATAAAAAAATAATAAACAAATTTTATTTTTCAAAAAATGTAAATTCCTAAATTATGATTAATATTATTTCTTTATCACTTTTTTCAAATAAAGTCAGTGGTCCAAAAAAGGTTGCAGAAAACCTGATTAAAGGTTTAGAAAAGCTAAACTATCCTTATATTATTAATGGTAGATTGGATTCTTGCAAAAGATTGTGGATTCATTCTGATGTTGGCGCTTTAGAGAAATTACCCAAACTAGATCCCAAAATAAAGGTTGTAATTGGTCCTAATCTATTTATTCCAGCTCGTAACTTTCCTAATCTTCCCAGGCATCTTGATTTTACTCATGTTGTTTATCTACAACCATCAGAATGGATAAAGAAAATGGAGCTTGACTTTGGATTTAATCAATGCCCCATAGAGGTTTGGCCAACCGGGATTGATTCGAATGAATTTAAACCGTCACCAAATAGCTCCAATGATTATGTATTAATTTATTCTAAACAACGATTCGACAATGAATTGCGCTCTATTATCGAAATATTAAATCAGAGGAATATATTATTTAAAATAATCAAGTATAGGCATTATAATCAGAAAGAATATTTAACTTTATTGCATAATTGCCGTTATCTTATTTGGCTTGGGCGAGTAGAGTCTCAAGGCATTGCTTTAGAAGAAGCATTGTCGTGCAATATTCCTATTCTGTTATTCGATGTTTCTTATGTTTATCATTGGATACCCGCAGAAGATGAAAAAACGCTTACTACAAAAGAGATGGAAAAATATGTAGGCCAAGCAACCTCGGCTCCTTATTTCGATTCATCGTGTGGTATTAAAGTAAAAGAAATCGACCAGTTGCCAAGCGCTATTGATCATATGGAAAATGATTGGCAAAATTTTTCCCCTAGAGAATATATCTTAAAAAATCTTAGTTTGGAAAAGCAAGCAAAAGATTTTTTAGGAATTTATGAAAAATATTGGGGATTAAGCTATAGAGATGGATTGGAGGAAAAGGTTTTAAGGAGAGGGCACTATAAATCTGAGTTTTTATGCAAAAGTCGTTATATATCTTTAAATTTTATTAAGAAGTACGATAAAATTTTTAATGCTTATAGAATTTTTAAATCTAAAATAAAAAATAAATCTAATCAATTAAAAAATATTTTTTTAAATTTTACCAGATAATTTTAATGTAGGAAATGAATTTATTAATGTAGACGCTCGCTATCTTGCTAAGCAGGCAGTTTTAAAAAGTGGAACAACAGGCTATAAATGGCGTGAATCAGAATTATGAGAAACTGCTTCATGTTTAAGAAGTGATTGTCGCATTAATTGGAATACTCCAGAGATGATATCGTTTATCAATAAAAGCAATTTAATTATAGGTAATGACGAAATATCTAACCCTAAACCAAATCTGGAAATATATTTTAAAACATTTAAAGTCTTGAATTCTAAACCCGAAGAATGTATTATTCTTGAAGATTCTGAGTACGGTATAGTTGTTGCAGAAGAGAGTGGGGCTAATGTTTTCGAAATTAAGCACCATGAAGATGTTGACCTTTCTCTATTTAAGAATTTATTGGAAATAAAATAAAAAAGTTTAAATTAAACAATTTTACAAAAGGATGGATTATAGGAAATTTTAAGAATTCAGAAAATATATCAAAACGAGGTTTACGGTTACCGTCTTCGTCTTTTTTTAAAGATAAAGATATTGCTCGTATCTCTGTTGCTATTAGAGATTTTTTTGATAAGCATTAGGTAAGTACTAATTCCGACGATAATTAATAAAAATAAAGAAATTTTAACAATGATTATACAACAAATAAAAAAAAGAATTCCTGTCAGCCTAAAACGAATCATAAAAGAACAATACAATAGAATGGTTCATTCGAGATCTATAGAAGTTTTATCAGAAGAATGTATCGAGAAAAATATTGTTTTAGGAAAACCTCTTATTCTTTATGTCGCAAATCGATATGATTATGGAGATCCTACAAGAGGATTAGGATATGAACACTATAATTTTTATAATACATTTTTGCGTTCAGGTTATTCGTTCATCTATTTCGATTATGATCGTATTACAAAGAGCGTTGGAGCAAAACGGATGTCTCGCATGCTTCGCGAAGTAGTTTATAATTATCAACCGAAGTTTCTTTTTTATTTTCATTATCGTGACATCGTTGATTATTCAGTTTGGCAAGAAATGTCAAATGAGCTCTCTGTGAATACTATAATTTATCTCGCAGATGATTTTTGGAGACACGAATCTACGAGACCTGTATGGAGTTTATTCAATGTTATGGTTACCCTTGATAAAGATGCATACGATAAACGTATCGAAGAAGGATTTTCGAATGTGTTTCTTTCGCAATGGGGAGTAAATCCATTTATTTATCACGACCTTGGCCTTAAACGTAAATATGATGTGAGTTTTGTGGGACAAGCATACGGAAATAGATTTCGTACCATTAATATGTTACGCAAAGCAGGAATAAAAGTACACACGTTCGGACGTGGTTGGCCCGATAAAAAAAGGATTTATCAAAGCGATCTAATAAAAATTTATAATCAAAGCAAAATAGTATTTAACATTTCTTATAGTTCGCATGGAAACCTTACGGTAAATGGGCGAGATTTTGAAGCGCCTGCATGCGGGAGTCTTCTTTTAACACATGATATACCAAATATTTATAATTATTTTATGCCTGGAAAGGAAATTGTTACATATGATGATCTTGATGATGCAATTAAAAAAATTAAATATTACCTAAGTCATAATAAAGAGAGAGAAGCTATTGCTAAGGCAGGATACGAACGAATATTACGATGTCATGGATATGAAAAAAGACTTAATGAGATATTCAAAGCAGTCGACGCAATAGAACGAAAAAATAATTATAAATCTAAATAATAAAAATGAAAATAATTCTAAAAATAGGAAAAAAATTACCGAAATTCATAAAAAAGCCCCTTAGCTTCATATACGACAAGTGGAATTTTAAAGTCGACAAAGGTATGGTAAATAATTTAGCAGAATATTCTAATTTAGGCGAAAAAGAAGTTATTTGGCTATTAATGTCGGCAGAAAGATTAAATGGCGATCTTTGGCATATTTTAAATCCAAAAACAAAAGAAGAGATAGAACAATTTTATAGTACTTGTCCTTTTTATGTTTTCGAATTAGCTTTTTGGCATATGAAAAGATATCAAAAACAATTCCGAGAAGATGTTATTAATCTTGCTAAAGGAAATATTTTAGATTTTGGAGGAGGGATTGGAGATTTATCTATTGAACTTACAAAAAAAGGTTTTAGTTGCGACTATGCAGATGTTTATGGAGTAATTTTTGAATTCGCGAGATGGTTGTTTCGAAAACAGGGATGCGAGATAGAAATGATTAATTTAAGCAAAGATAATCTTAGTAAAAAATACGATACAATTTTTTGCATAGATATGATAGAACATGTCATAGAGCAAAAGCAAGTTTTAGAAAATTTAGTCACCCACCTAAACCCAAAAGGAAGATTAATTATTACTAATCTAAATGCTACAGTTTTAGCTCGACATCCAATGCATTTCCCAATGAAATTCGATGGAGAAAAATATTTAGGTTCATTGGGATTATCTAAATCTGAGAGACCTTGGCTATGGACAAAATCTTTAGAAACCAACACAACAAAATGAATACTCAACCATTGGTTTCAGTAATAATTATTACCTATAACGGAGCGATGTATATCAAGGAAGCAATCGAAAGCGTTTTAAGGCAAACCTATAAAAATATAGAGGTGATTATAGTTAACGATGGTTCGACCGATGAAACATTAGAGATTATTT
>CAZRJS010000069.1:0-5146 GCA_964600565.1 Candidatus Woesearchaeota archaeon
TTAAAGAATTACGTGGTTATTTAAATCAGAAATTTAAGAAAAGATAAAATGCCAACCATCAAACAAAGAATAAAAAAGACAATTGCATACACACTAATAACAGCTCAATTACTTTTGCCTAATTTTGTTAAAGCTCAAAATACAACGGTAATAACTTCAGAAATATCTTATAATGGACCATTAACACTTAAAATCAAACCTAGTTATAATAAAAAAGAAGAAAAAGAAAAAAGTCAACTTGAACTACTTGTAGGAAAAACAATTAAAAAAGAAAGCTTAAAAACAGGGATATATGCTGATGCAAAAAGTGATTTAGAACAAACAGCATGGGTTGGTATTAGAGGAGAGGGAGACTACAAAATTAAGAATTTTCACATAGGACTTCAACTTCGATATTTTTTTGGACTAAACAAAAAAAGTGAAAATCATTTTTATTATATTCCATATATAATGCAAAATTTAACTAAAAAATTAAGAATAGGCGTATGGGATTATGCAAAACAAGATTATAAAAATAAAAAAGGATTTTCTTATCTTGGACCTTTAGTAGTTTATTCTTTTAATAAAAATATAGGAATTTTAATGCATTATGGAAAAGATATTAAGAATAAAGGAAATCTCACTTATCTTAAACTAAATCTTAAATTTTAGTTGAAATGTAAAAATTAATCTCAAAACAAGAATTAGCAAAATTTAAGGGGGTTAATCTTTTCAATTACCTAATAAAGCAAGAAGGATATTTTTACTCAACTAAAAAAAAAGGGTATTGTGGCATTGGTTTTTTACAAAATAAAAGATTGATTTAAGGATAAAAATACTAAATGATAGAGATACTTTAAAAAAGCAATTAATAATTTAATCTAGATAGAAGACATATATTTACTTAAAGGAAATATCTTACTAAAACTTTTAACCCCAATCAAACTTTAATCCAACAAAACCATTTTAAACCTATTTTTCTTTAAACTATTATGTCAGATAAAAAATCAAAAGAAGGCTTAACAGTAAAGAAAGAAGATAATTTTAGTGAATGGTATACCCAATTAATATTAAAATCAGGTTTAGCAGATTATACAAAAGTTTCAGGATGTATAGTTCTCAAACCCAAATCCTATCAAATATGGGAAAAGATAAAAGATAATATTAATAACGATTTTAA
The DNA here is from genome assembly GCA_964600565.1 of Candidatus Woesearchaeota archaeon. Taxonomy (GTDB): domain Archaea; phylum Nanobdellota; class Nanobdellia; order Pacearchaeales; family GW2011-AR1; genus CAZRJS01. Next base: position 1,160 of record CAZRJS010000069.1, read on the forward strand.
ATCAATAGGAATACAAAATTGTTATTTTCCTTTACTTATTCCCGAAGAACTTTTAAAAAAAGAGAAAGAACATGTAAAAGGTTTTGCACCAGAAGTAGCATGGGTTACAGAAGCAGGGAATAAACAATTAAATGAAAAACTTGCAATACGACCTACAAGTGAGGCAATAATGTATGATTCTTACAAAAAATGGATAAGAAGCTGGAGGGATTTACCTTTAAGATTAAATCAATGGAATAATGTAGTAAGATGGGAATTCAAAAACCCGGTTCCTTTTTTAAGAACAAGGGAATTCTTATGGAATGAAGGACATCATGTTTATGCTAATCAAAAAGATTTAGAAAAAGATAAAAAAGCAATAACAGAAATCTATGAAAAGGCAATAAAAGAACTTATGGCACTTCCTTCTTTATTTGGTCAAAAAACAGATAAAGAAAAATTTGCAGGAGCATTAGCAACTTATTCTTTTGAATTAATATTGCCAAATGGAAAAGCAATTCAAGGACCGGATTATCATGACGATGGGCAAAATTTCTCAAAAGCATATGGAATAAAATTTATTGATAAAAATGAAAAAGAAAAATACTGCTACCAATCAACTTATGCAATTTCAACAAGAATGTTAGGAATTATGTTTGCTATACATTCAGATAATAAAGGGTTGATAATTCCCCCAAAATTAGCAGAAAATAAAATAGTGATAATTCCTATTTTATTTGAAAAAACAAAAGATGAAATTTTAAAACAGACAAAAATAATAAAAAAAGAACTTGAAGAATTTAATCCCCTTATTGATGACCGGGAAGATTACAGCCCAGGTTGGAAATATAATGAATGGGAGTTAAAAGGGATTCCTATAAGAATTGAGATTGGTCCAAAAGATTTGCAAAAAGAACAAGTAATAATTAAAAAAAGAACAGGAGAGAGAAAAGAAATCAAACTCAAAAATTTAAAAAAAGAAATCCCTCAAATACTTGAAGAGATTCATTCTGAAATTTATGAAAGGGCAGAAAAATTACTAGATAAAAGCATTACTAAAGGGGAAACATTCAATAGTGTTAAAACAGCTATTCAAAATAAAAAAATAATTCTTGTGCCTTTATGCAAAAACCCTCAATGTGAAGAAGATATAAAAGAGAAAATTAAAGGAACAAAAACACTAAATATTCCTGAAAACCAACAAGGGCTAAAAGGAAAAAAATGCATAGTATGTAAAAAACCAGCAGATTATTTTGTTTACATAGGCAAAAGCTATTAACAAATATATAAACAATAATAAAAATTATTAAATTACTCTTGCACAACATTATTCAATTCATCTTCTAAAAAGAGAGTTAATTCTATTAAATAGCTCAACTCCTTTTCTAAACTCTTCTTTTCCATTTCATTTTCCTCTTGCATTTTAAAAAATCTTAAAAAAATCAAGCTCTTCTTAAATTTAGATATTAGAAATCTTCCCTTCTTTAATCCAAATCTAAAAAAACCAGATTAAATTAAGGATTTAATTTTAGTACAGACTAAGCCTCTATTCAAATTATTAAAGTTATGGCTTTGTCCATCCATATTTTATTTAAGAAAATAGTATTTATATAATTTTCTATAATAAGCTCTGTGAAATCATTAATAAAAATTCCAAAAGGAAAATTAGAGGATATTTATTTTTGAAATCTTAATGCATAAAAAGGAAAAAAATTATTAAAATAAAAGTAATTAACTAGAATCTTCTAATAAATTTTTTAATTTTTCTTTAAATTCTTTTAAATCTTCTGATTTAATTCTGGCCCCAATAGAATCATTATGTCCTCCCCCGGTAGCCCCTTCAAAACCACTAAGAACTTTTAAGATAATATTTTTTATTTTTTTCCCTCTTGCAGAAATATTAACTACATCTCCCTTATCATAAGAAACAATTACAAATTTCCCAGGAGATTTATAACTAAGTTCATTAGCTATTTCTGAACTAATACTCAAATCCCCTCGATATTCAAAAAATAAAACCTTCCCTGAATTTTCATTCAATTTAACAGCTTTATCAATGAATTTTTTTCTTTTTTCTTCAATTTCTCTAAATCTCTTATAAAAGACATAATTCTCTTTAGATTCATTTAAAACTTCATAAGGAGATTTAACTTTAATTAAAAATCTTAACATATTAACCACATTAGTTGTTCTATCTTTAAGACCCTCCCCAATAATCCTTGAAATCTTTCCTATTCCAGATTTATAATATAAATCAAATGCTCCAGGATTATTTTCAATAACTAAATCAGGATATTTTCTTTTAAAAACAGAATAAAAATCAGGCAAATATTTATCAGATATACATCCTGCAATAGCAATCCACAAATCTTCTTCATTTTTAGTAACTTGATAACAAAATCCTGTTACTGCTTCCCCTTCATCCTCCAAATTTTTAATAGGATTATAATAATAAACAAAATCAGGAACTATTCTCTCTTCCATATAATGATGGTCTATCCAGACAACAGGAATATTAAATTTATCCACTTCTTCAAAAAATTCCTCTGAAACTAAAGGTTTATCAAGAATAAAGATATAATCAGAATTAAATTCTATAACTTTTTTGAAGTAATTTCCATCTAATTTAGGTGCCCCTTTAATTTGAACACCCTTACCCTTACCACAAAATCTTCTTAATAATAAAAAAGAACATAAACCATCGGCATCATTATCAAACAAGAAAACAGGATTTTGTGCCTTATTAAGATGATTCTTTATTTCTTTAACTTGATTTGAATTTAACATTTTAATATATGATTTAAAGGTATTAAAAACTTTATTATAATTTTTTACCAGTCATAATCTTTTCTTTAAGATTTTGCAGTTCATTTACTATAAAACTCACAAGATTTTCATTTTTAAAAACATCTAAAAGTCTATCCTTATTAAAGTTAAATAAAATATCAAAAGTATTAAAATTATTCAATAAAATTTCTATATCTTTTTCTAAAATTCCTGTTTTACTCATTAATCTAAATCCCCTTGAAGATACTAATTTATCTTCTGTTTCTTCAAACAAAATTCGGGATATATTAGGAGTTTCAATTAAAAAATCAAAATTCATTTCATAAAGAACATTTTTTATCCTGCTAAAATTTTCTTTAAAATAATCCTCAAGAATCATCCTACTTTCAGAACTAATATTCTTAGTTAATTCCCTTAATCTCATACTAACTATTGTTCCTTCCTTACCAAGTTCAAATAAATATCTTTTAACAATATCAGAAATTCTCCTAATTATTTCAATTCTCTGGAGAACCTTGCAAACATCACTTGCATAGACAAGATTATCAATCTCAAGTATATTTAAATTAGCAAGAGAATCATCAAAAAGATCTTTTTGTTTCTCTAAGATTTGCAATGTTTCTGTAGCTCTTCTTAAAATTTCAGAAGTTTCTTCTAACTCATATTTCTCATTTCCAAAATAAATACTTATTTTATTTTTTCTTTCTGAAACAGCCATAACAATTGTATTAAGTTGCTTGGCAGTTCTTTCTGCAGCCTGATGTCTTGTTCCAGTTTCTTTAGTAGAAATTCTAACCCTTGGAGAAAGTAATGTATTAACTCTGATTATTCTTTTCAAATCTTCTGAAAGAATAATAGCTCCATCCATTTTGGACAGTTCAACTAATCGTTGGGGGGTAAATCTAGAATTAATCTTAAAACCCCCTCCAATTATTTCAGATAAACCTTCTTTTTCAATAACAATCAAAGCACCTATTCTTGCCCTGAGTAAATCATTTAAAGCATTTCTCAGGGAAGTTCCTGGAGAAAACTTTTTCAATATAAAATTAATTTCTAAAATATCTTTTTTTATAACCATCAAATAAAAAAAGTAAAATGTATATAAATATTTTGTGTATCTTCTGGACAGAAAACTTCAATCAACTATAATAGTAAAAAGTTTACTGTACAAGAAAATTTTGTTGAATTTTTAAGATTTTCTGGACAGAAAACTTCAATCAA
>CAZRJS010000070.1:0-3546 GCA_964600565.1 Candidatus Woesearchaeota archaeon
TATAATATTGTAGCATCTAATAAAGTAGGAAAGACAGCTACTTGCCATAAGGTTGCTAAGGAACTAATCAAACAAGGTTATGATGTTATAGCTTTAGATTGTGATTTAATAAAACCAGGATGGACTATGTATCCTGGAGTACCTACACAAAGAATAACTAAGTATGAAGACTTAGTTAGATTTATGAAGATAGCTAAAGACAACAAGAAATATTCTGGCAAGACACTATTGATAGTAGATACTATGACAGAGTTAGCTAAAACATTCTGGGAATCAGAGATCATACCTAGGTATGGTTCAGATATCTTCAAGAAGATTAAGAAAATTGGACCACATGGAGCTACAGAGATACAGGCATTAGATTTATATACGTCTATGATGAGTGAGTTCTTACATGATTGTATGGAGTGCTTTGGTTTTGTATTGACTACATCTCATATAGATGAGAAGATGATGGCTGTAGGTGGTGAAACTTGGGTTAAAGCTGGATTAGATTATAAGTTTACTAGAATCAAAACTATGGTTCTAAGTATGACAGATGCTAATATTCTAATGACTCAGAATAAGAATAGTGATGTACCTTTTGTTAATAAGAATCAAAAAGGTATTGAACACTTTGGTATGGGAATGAGATACAATCCACTACTAAGAAAAGTAGAAGATGGTAATCAGCTTATGGAACATTTAATTAAGTTTATACCAAGTATGCTAGATGGTAAAGAATATGAACCTACAGAAGAGGAAGTTAAAGAAACATCTATTGATGTAGAGTTTTAAGATCACCCTACCGTATTAAGATTAATAAGCAAGAGTAATACAAATTAACTAAAACTAATAAGATCAAATAAGATCTAAACTAAAACAAAAGGATTACAAATGACAAACTTATTTTCAGGTACAACAGCAACAAAAGGTAGTAACTACATAGCACGTTTCATTGAAGGTTATAACGAGTCTAAGTTTGAAGGTATTGAACCAGGTAAAGATGGACAAGGTTTAGTAGCTCTATTCACTACATTAAGAAATGATACTAAAGAACCTAATGAGTGGTCTGAGTCTATCTTCTTAACAAAGAAAGCTAATGATCAAGGAGAAGCTCCAGTTAATGCAGATACATTAAGTGATATCTTATGTGCTATTGCTGCTAGTGTTCCTGGTACTAAAAAGAACTATGAACAATTGAAAGAAGAGTATTCTGCTATTAAGATTTTAGAAATGTTTAGTACTGAAGAAGGTAAAGCAGCTTTATCTAAAAAGCTAATTGGTGCTAGTGGTAAAGTGTCTGTATCACTATTATATACTCCACAAGAGTATGATAAGAATGATGGTACAAAAGGTATTAGTAATAAGAGATATAGAGGATGGGATCATACAGTAGTAATGCCTATTGATTATACTGGTAAGAAGATTACAGAAAGTGGTACTGAAGACAAGCCTAAGAGTGATGTGCCTAAAGGTTGGTAGTAAATTGAATGAATTAAATTAATAACAAGGGAGCCTATATGGTTCCCTTTATTTTTTTTATACCAACCAATAGGGATTGCTTATGGAAGATATTAATGATAAAGGTATAAGAGTTTATAGTAAACTAACTTATACAGAGAATCAAATAATGACTAACAATGAAGCTTCAATGCTTGATACATTTACTGGTCCTAGAGTATTTACTATAGAAAAAGAAGCTGATAATTACAATGAACTTCATTCTGGTAGAATAACAATGTTATCAGATGATGGTAAATGGAGATCATGGGCTGTTAAACAATCATATATATCAATATGGAAACATGATCCTATAATATTAAAAGCTTATATGGATAAGAATGATAGTATTAAAGGTTATGATGGTCCTACAAGTGGTGACTGGTTCGTAATAGATATAGATGAACCATTCTTAATATCAATGAAAATTGCTGGAGAATTACTTACAGTACTTACTAAACAGGGTATTAAAGGAATGATTTCATGTTTCACAGGAGGAAAAGGATTACATATTTATATACCTTCAGCATACTGGAAGTTAAAAGGATTTGATGGTGAATTTCATACAGCCAATAGATTGTTTAGACAAAAACTTGCAGATAAAATGGGTATAGATCCTCTTATATTTGATTATCAAATATATACAAGAGTATTAATATTCAGAGACATATGGTCACTTCATCCTAAAACAGGTAGGATGAAAAGACCCATGATATTTAAGGGTATTAAAGGTACTAATGTATTAGATTGGTTTGAACCAGTAGAAATAACTAAAGCTAATATTATAGCTTATAGAAATCTTATTTACAAACCAGATCATAGTGCTATTAAACCAATAGCTACATTGTCATCTACAGATATATCAGTAAGAACATTACATACTAGTAATATTAATAGTAAGAATGTAAATAAAGATTTAAAACATGGATACTTTAATAGAGTATGTATGTTTAGAATTATAAATGAAGGAGGAGATCCTAAAGGTGGTAGAAATAATACAGCTATGTTACTATTATCATTTTGGAGTAAAGAATTAAACCATAATGAGAAAGCTTGCTATCATCTATTAGAAGAATGGAATGATAGATTAGATAAGCCTATGGCAAAACATGAGTTAGAAAATCTAATGCATAAGTTTAATACATATAAAATGAGAATATGTGGACATCCTATAACAGATAAATATTGTCCTAACAATAATACATGTTATCATTATAAATTTAAAAATATGGGAGATAGTGCAGAAACAGATAACATGGCTGCGATAATCGAAGCTGAAGAAGCAGAAGATAAAAGAGAATCATGGATGGCATTTGATATAATAGCTCCAGGATTGAATGCTACACATTTATATCTTAATCCTTATGAGTCTACTATAATGCAATTATGTGCTGGTAGTGGAGTTGGTAAAACATCACTAGCTATGCAATTTGCATTACACTATAAACAAGACTTAGTATTCTTTTCTTATGAATTAAAGAAAGCTAAGATGATGAAGTTCTTTGCTAAAGCATTAGGACTAGATATTAAGATACAATCAGATAAAGAGAAATTAAATAAAGCTACTAAACATATCCATATCATTGATAGAGGTTTAACACCTTTACAAGACTACCCTAATAAAATACAAGGTGTAGAAATGAGAACAGGTAATAAAATAGGTTTAATAATAATAGACTATATACAGATTATGCCAGTAAAAGATGATAATGGTAGATTTGTTATGGATACACAAGCTGCTGGTAGAGTTGCTCAATTCTTACCTGATGTAGTAAAAAGAGCAGGTGTTGCTTGTTTATTTTTAGCTCAACCTACACAAGCAGTTGAAGGTAGAGGTAATACAAGATTAAGTGATACTGCTGCTAGAAATGGACAAGCATATCAAGCTGTATGTGATATTATTGTTACTGCTTGGAGACCTAACTATAAGATAATGGGTAAAACAGATGATGTAACATCTTTATGGAATCCTAAAAATAGAGATGAACAATCAGGTCAAGAAGTAAACTATAATTGGCTTGGTAAAAGAAGAAGTATTAATGGTATATATCCTGGTACAGTAGT
>CAZRJS010000070.1:3646-5047 GCA_964600565.1 Candidatus Woesearchaeota archaeon
AAGAATTATGGAACAAAGAAATCTCCTATTAAATGTATAATAGTAGAGAAATGCTTAACATATGGTCATTGTGTTAATATGAAGAATATGAAAGAATTATTAAATATAATAGTAGATATACCTAACTTTAGATCAGAAGCAGAAGTACAATGGTTATTGTTTATTAATAATTATTATTTTAAAGATGGTAGGGTATTTGATAACATTAAAGATCCTACCTTATTACTTAAGTATGATTGGTTATCTAAAGAGATAGTATTAAATCCAGGCTTCCTTAAGTTAAATGATATTAGAAGAAAGATATATGTAAACGCTATAAAACATTTCCCTAATATGTTTAACATACTAATCAATGATAGAACAAAAGATAAGATTATCTCTAAAACCAAAACAAAGTTTATGGAAGATAATGGAGTTATACCTGAGTCTATACTTGATATAGAATTCTAATCATAAGGAGTAATATGAAAACAATATTTAATAAAAAAAATAAAGGTAAAGAAAGATACCTAAAACGATTAAAAGAAAATAACTGTGTTAAAGCAGTTAGAAATAAGTATTTAGTTAGATATAATAGAAATGATTCAGATATAGTAACAATAGTAATACAACATGGTTTATATAGAACTACAAAAGAAAAAGCTAAAGATCTATTTCAAGCATATAGAGTTGTATTTGATGACTTGTTATATAAAAATATATTATATGTAGAAGCTGAACCTATAAACATAATAGAACATGCTGAATTTGCATGGTCATTAATAGATACAGGTAAAACAATATATACCAAATCAGGTTATCATAAAATATATGACAATGATAATGGTATAATAATATCTAAAACTATTGAAGAAAATATAAGCAAATCAAAACAGACTAAAGAATGGTTTGCTTCTATATGTTATAGATCAAGATTTTATAATTTCTACTATGCACAAGATACTATAATCTTTAATGAAAGTATAATAAGTAAATATGGATTAAATAGAATAAAAAGTATACTTAATGATTCATATTATTTATTATCTAAAGAAAATCTAACATATGAACAACTTGAAGAAATATTATATGCAGAGTTGTATGGAGGTAGGTATGCTAAACTTTGATAAAGTACTAGAAAAAGTAATTTTTGCTGATTATTGGGAACATATTGAAACTGGAATATATAATCATAAACTTAATTTCAATAATGTTGAAATAATATTTAATGAATTAAAGAAAACAGCAAAGATTATAAAACCATTAGGAACAAAGTTAGTAGGGTTTATCCTTACTAAAAGTTATCCTGTACCAATCTTATCAGGAATTGGTAAAGAGCTTTATATTGGTTCCCAAAAGGCTTCTAAAGAGATGGATAAAAAACTATTAAAGGAGATACATAATAATATTAGTAATCTTGAT
>CAZRJS010000071.1:0-1506 GCA_964600565.1 Candidatus Woesearchaeota archaeon
CCTATCAATTTGGCATACTCATGATCACTAGAGTACTCAGAACAATCAATTACTACCCTGTTCTTCCTAGTTCTAATCAATTCATCAGCTAATATCTTACTTGAAATTGTTTTTCCGCATCCTGTTTTACCTGCAAAAAGGAACGAGCCAATTGGCTTAATAGGGTCTTTCAATCCAACACTAGCTCTTTTAATAGCCTCACTTAACTTATCTACGGCCTCATCCTGCCCTACAAGAGCCACTTTCATGTTATCAGCCAATTTCAATAGATCTGATTTAGGTACATCTTTAAATGTAGGAAGTTTTTTAGTAGATTTCTTCTTACCATACCCTTTAGTATAAGATCTTTGTGCTGATGAATTAGTGCGAGATCTAGAATCTTCCTCCTGCCCCTCTTCAGGCTCTTGGAGTTCTTTAGCTCTAGTAAAATTCAGCCCTTCATTAACCCCTTCACATAGAGCAAATAGTTCCCTAATTACTTTATTAGGATCAACATTGGCGCCCATACCATCAATAAGCTCATAAATATTTTCTACGTCAACAATACAATTAGATACTATATATGTATTAAAACTAGTACTATTATGAAAGTATCGCTGTGTTATTATATAGTCTATATTCTCTAAAGAATACTGTTTAACAACCACATATTCATTTAATCTAGTCCAAAAAACTTGTGTAGGTTCCCATTCTAACTCTGAAATATCTTTCTTTTCCATATCACTCTTCTTAGATTTAGTATTTTTAGTAGGCGGTTTTTCCATATGATTTTTGGAGCTATCCTGTGAAGTAATTGGTTTATAATTACCTTCTGTATCATAGTAGGACTTATTCCAATAGATATTCTCATTTAAAAGGATACCTTCGGCACTATTAATATCTCCTACAAGAAGTTTTAATACTTGATTCTTATTAATAACTATTTTATCAGGAAGTAGTAATGGATTATGAATTAATACTATCGCAGTAATCTCTTGCCTTAATTTTAATAAGTCGATGTCTCCAGATACAGTAGCAGTATTAATGTGAGCCATAAACTGATTCAAATTAGCAATACAGTTTGCAATTAAGAAGTCCTCATATAAACTTTTTGAAATCTTACCTTTCTCTGCTACAAAATGAGTTAATAAATCTTCTAAATCTTTCTTAGGAAGTCCTAGTACTAAAATTTCATAGTCAACAGTTTTAATAAGTTCTGGATGTACTGTATAGTTGTTCTTTGACATATTATCTCCTATTGTAAATTTTTAACAGCTTTTATTACAATCACTGCCTCAGTATAGCTGAGGTCATTTAAATTTGTAATTTTTCTTGTTAAACCAGTATCATCTTTATTAACAAGGTCAGTTAGAAGTTGTGCTGAATCTTCAATTCCACTTAATCTGGCCAAATTTTTAATAGCCATTTCCTGTACACTATTAATTGTACCAGGAGCATCTGGTGACATGGTGTCAGTAGTTGGTGCCGGTGCTGATGGTGCCTGTGCCGGTGCTGGTGCCGGTGCTG
>CAZRJS010000071.1:1606-5035 GCA_964600565.1 Candidatus Woesearchaeota archaeon
GGTGCCGGTGCTGATGGTGCCTGTGCTGGTGCCGGTGCTGGTGCCGGTGCTGGCATTATTGGTACTATATTGGTTGGTAGTGCTATATCCACAGGAGGTGTTTTCTGTATTACTACTGTAGGTTTTTCAACCTGTGGAGTGGGCATTGTAGGAACCATGCTAGCATTACCAGCGTGAGCAGGTATTGGTTTTGCCATAGGCTGGGAACTTGGTGTTGGAGCAGTCGCATGGTCTGAGTACCCACTTGGTTTACTAGAAAAGTTTGAATCCTCCCCTTCTTCTAAATGAAGACCTATCCCCCATTTTTTACAGGCATCTTTCAGCGCTTTTGAATAAGCACCCTTATGTGCCGAACCAACTTCATCAGAGGGTCTTATCTCAGAACCACCATAACCCTCCTGACAAAAAAGTTGACTAGAAATAGGATCTTTGGCGCAAACACTTACTCGTACTATAACTTGATCACCTATAATATCTTGAGACTCAACGTTACTGCTCCAATTCATACCAAAAACGTCATTCATTCTATCTGCTACTGCTTGCCATTTAACATAACCATATGTTCCGCCCCTTCCTCTCCTAGTATCTACTGTCAATGGTTTATATAAGGCATCTTTAATTCTTGTTTCTTTATTGTCACTCATATTGTTGTTCTCCTTTTCCATTCATGTATATAATATATGTACTATTTTTAGTTTGTCCAGCGCCATTTAAAAACCTCAAGACTTCTAAACCCTTAAATTGCATTCTGTACCAATCTAGATAAAATAACTTTAGTTGCTTCTTGTAAGTACCTGTTTAACTAGATTACCATCAGCTTTTCCTTTAAGCTCTTTCATAATCGGGCCCATTGCTTTCATAGGAATAATATAAGCACTAAAATCTATGTTGTCAAGTACCCAAGCCTCAATTTCTTTTTCAGACATCATTGTAGGTAGATATTTCTTAAGAATCTGTAGATATTTAGAACTAGATTCATCAATATTTGCGTACCCAAGTATAGTTATTTCTGATTTAATTAATTTAGTAATAATTTTAAATATGTCTTCATCAATTACCTGTTCACCCTTCTTTTTGTTCAAGCGTGGGATCTCTCCAAGCACCATACGAATAGCTTTCTTCCTTTCAAAATCCCCTGACTTGATCGCTTTCTTTAATTGTAGTTTCAATTCTTTTTGTAACATTTTTAATTCCTTTTATTATATTTAAATCATGCACATAATATAATACATAAATTTAGTTTGTCAAATAATTATTTTGTTATAACCATCAAATTTTTTAATAGATTTTTTAAATATAGCTTGTCCTTTAACATTCTTATCTAATAACAGGTAAGCTCTATCAAGATTTAAACACGCTCTTCCAGTAGTTCCTGAACCTGCGAAGCAATCTAAAACTAAATCATTAACATCAGAATAAACCAGCAGTATTCTCTCTAAAAGCTTAACAGGTTTTTGTGTAGCATAATTTTCTTTTTCTCCGGCCTGTATAGAATTGATATCAGTCCACACATCTTTTATTGGAACACCACTCATCTCATCAAGAAATCTCATTATTCTTGGTGTACCTGAAGAAGACGAGTACTGTAAACGATTCTCATTTTCACGACGCTCCATTTCCTTTCTACTTATTAACCATTGTTTAAATTGACCTTTCCATTCATATCTTAAATTAGGTCTTGGGGAAACATTAGGTTGAGAACTATGAATAGCACAAGTAACATAAGCTCTTCCATGATGTTTTTCACTCATTTTAACATTGTTCTTAATAAAATAGTCTTTACCATAAGGAGTGTACTGCGCTGTAAATTTAGACTTAGCACTCATACCATACACTAATAAAGAATCATGGGTTTTATAAAACTTCTTAGTAGTCTTTGCATTACCACCAGTAACCCAAATAATTTCGTTCTTGAATTTTTTTATACCAAAAATCTCATCTAATAGTACCTTCAAATAATGAGAAGCGCTGACATCACAATGTAAAACTAAATTACTCGTGGGCTTCAATTTAGTTTTTATCAACTCAACCCTAGGTCTTATAAAGTCTTCACAAAAAACCTTAGGGTCTGCCCATAGATCTTTAAAGTCTCCAAAATCTCTATTAGTGGCAAAGGGCGGATCTATATAGCATAGATCCACACTTTTATCCTCTACCTGTTTAAGAAGCTTTAAATTATCCCCAATATAGTAGTTATTAGCTTTTAGCATCATTTAATGTAGTAATAATTTCTTTCCAATTGGAACCAGCTAGTAATACATCAGATGGAACTCTAGTCATAAGAAACCCAGGGTTATTTGGGTCACGTAGTAAACTTACAGGTACACAACTGTAGTGCCAATATCTACGAGCTCTTTTCTTCGGATTAGGATCTGCTAAAATAATAAACAACGCATCGAACTCATTATCACTGTAAGCCACATGGCCTGTAGATGACTGAGGCCCAATATTTTTAGCACTATTTCTTCTAGTAGTTTCTATGTAAACTTGATTTGAGTAAGGGGTCTTACCTTTCCATTGGCGAAACTTACCTTGAATTCTCAAACCATTAGTGGTAAGTGTATCATACCCTGCCTCATTCTTATCTCTTTTAGGATCTGTCTTTAATGCATCTACAAACTCAATGGAAGTATTATCAGTTAGAAATTCCAATGTATACCCATCACCAAGTCTGCCCATAAACCCGCCATAATCTTTAGCAGGTAGTAACTCAATAACACCTTGGTTATTTATGGCGTCAATACAACCTGTAAATGTTTTATCTTCTTTAGGATTAAGTTTACGATCTAATTTATCAGTAACACCTTCCAATTTAATAATAGATAATTCTTGTCTGTCAATGTTCTCTCCTAATCTTCTATAGTATTCATAACTTCCCTGTACATAGTCCTTATTCCTTGCCTGCTGTGTGCCCTTTCCGATCAAAGTTCTTTTAGTTTCCATGTAATACTCCTTAATACTTATTTAATTAATAATTTAACGTACTCATATAATATAATCATTGTCTTTAGTTTGTCAAGTAATTATTTATGGAATAACACCGCTTTCAACAGAACTATAATCAGTTGTCACTGAATTATCCTCTGTATTAACTAAGTTATTATCGGTAGTAGATGAACTGTCTGAATTACTTTCAGTATTAACAGATCTATTTGACATATCATTGTAACTATCAGTATATGATGTATCACCAGTACTAGCATCAATAACACGTTCAAGTGCTTTTCCGCCTTCACGAATACCAAAAACTGTAGCTACACCAGTAACAGCAGTATTAATTACCCTCCAAACTGGGTGCGGCTTTGGACTATACGGGAGCAGATTAATAAACTTTTGTTCTGGATACATTTTAATCCCCTTAATTTTTCCATCATCCCCTATTTGAAGGTCAATCAAAGGTTTTTGCTCCTTATTAATTTGTTTAATCAT
>CAZRJS010000072.1:0-1440 GCA_964600565.1 Candidatus Woesearchaeota archaeon
GATCCATGGGAAGTTGAGGCTGTTGCTCGTTCATATCCTTTAATGGTTTTAGATATTAATTTAAAACCTCACACATGGCAAGCAGGTATGGTTGTATTAAAATGCGATTTATATTTATTAGATTTGGTATATGAAGATGAAAGTAATGAATTAGATGTTTTAAGTAATATGGCACATATTGGTATTGATTATGTTAATCATCTTACAGATAATATAACTAAATATGGGTTTTATATAAGAAAAAACACAAACGAAGTTATAACTTTTCAAAGTTTTACAGAGAAGTTTGATGATAAAGTTGCTGGAGTTTTATTTAATTTAGAAATAATTATTCCAGACGATAATAATCAATGCGAAAATATATTTAATATATGAATGAAAGAATACATTATAAAAGATTAAAAAATGCTTTGATTAGGTTTGGAAAGGAACGAGATGAAGAGGCGAAAAGCACTTTAACAAAACAAAAACATGTTGATACAGGTAAATTAAACAAATCAATAAAATCATATTTAGAGGAACTTGATGGAGGTGTTAGACAGATTTTGAATTTAGAGTTTATATCTTATGGACAATTCGCAGATAGATGGTTTAAAAAAAGTTCAATTAGAAAAGTAAAAGTAGGTAAAAGATGGGTTAAAAAAGGAGTGAGAGATAGACCAACATTTATTGAAGATTATTTTGGAAATGTAGATGAACTTAATGATATAATTGAGGATAGTGCTAAGGAAGATTTAGAAGATAATATAAATGAATATATAAATGATTTTAATAAAAAATAATAATAGAAATGAGTTTAGCAAAGAAAAAAGAACCAGATGTTTTAGTACCAGTTGTTAATCCAGTTGCGATTATATATGATAGTTCATTTGCTGAGCAATCAGGGTTTAGATATAAAATAGATTTAATAAATAGTGGATCAACTGATGAATTAAGTGTATGGGTATATCCAGATACAGATAATGATTATTATGGTATATATAATTTTAATATGTTGTTAGGTGATTTGATAGGAGCCGATAAAAATTGGGACACAACTGAAATTAAAAAAGCAGACAATAGTTTATATAGTTGGAACTATAGATTAACAGAATATATTGGATCAACAAGCGGAGTAACCGTTACAGGTACAACATCACATTATGTTTTTAGAGGATTAGTTCAATATGGTACAACTTGGGACTCTGGTGATTATACACCAAGAACAGGAACAACAGCATCATTTTTATCGCAAAGAAATAAACGAGAATATACATTAAGTGAAACCGCAGTAGTTAATACACTAACAGGAACATTTGATTATGATACTAATTGGAATGCTGTAGTTATATTAGTTAATGGAACATCAAAGTATTATTATGATATTATAACTGGCACAACTAATAACATTTTGACACTTCCAATTGGTCCACAACAATTGAACACTATGGCGACTGCTGG
>CAZRJS010000072.1:1540-4982 GCA_964600565.1 Candidatus Woesearchaeota archaeon
TTATAAACATGATGGAGTAGAGTTCTTATGGTTAGGTGAATTAAGTACTTATGAGAGTTATACATTTAGAGCAGCAGATATAAAAGCGTTCAACACGAAGAGAAATGAGATAAAAAGTGATTATTGGGGTGTAAATAGTGATGATTATACTTACAATATAGGAGATCGTGGAAGAAAGAATGTAAATGTAACTTCAACAGAGAGCCATAAAGTATTAAGTGGATGGATTAAAGATGATGAAGCAACAGATTTGATGGAATTGTTTAGTTCCCCAGATGTTTATATCAAAAAAAGTGGTAATATCTACCCTATAATTATAACAAACACATCTTATGTTGAAAAAACAATTAAAAATGATTTGTTTTTTAATTATACAATAGATTTTGAAATGGCTTATGAAAAAATATCGAATATATAAATGAGTAATATAGAAATACTTTTAAAAGGTGTAGGTAAATTAGATATATCAAGTGCAGACATAGATAATTTTGGTGTTCCTTTAACTTTCAACATAGCAGACATTAAAGATATAAGTAAAAGAAAGGGTAGTTTTTCAAAAACTATAAAGATTTTAGGTTCAAAGAATAACAATAATATATTTGAACATCTTTATGAAATCCAAGGTCAAGACTTCAGTTTTAAAATGACGAGGAAACATGATTGTATATTGTTGGTTGATAAGAACCCAATTATGGAAGGGTTTTTAGTTTTGAAAAAGATTAATAAATTATTAGTTGGTGATAGATTTGAAATTGTTTATGAAGTAAGTTTATTTGATGAGATTAAAAACTTCTTTGATGATATAGATGGAAAGACATTACACGATTTAGATTTTTCAAGTGGCTTCACATATTCAGGTTCAACAGAAACATTAGTTTATGGAGTAGGAGATCACTTATTAAACCCAACTAATATAGTTAATACAATAGAGAGTAACCCAACTTATTTAAATGTATATACATATCCATTAGTAGATTATGGTTATAATATACCTGATCAAAAGTTCCCATACACAGCGATATCAGCATCGGCAATGTTCCCTGCAGTTTTTCAAAAGGCTATATGGGATAAGATTTTTGTGGAGGCTGGTTATTCATATAAGAGTGATTATTTAGATTGTAATAGTTATGCTGGGTTTTTTGGTAATATGTTAAACATTTATAATAAACGTATTGATTTTAGAAATATGAATTATTGTGAATATACAACAGAAGGTGCTGATTTGATAGATGGTAGTTCAGCAATAACAACTACACCTGTCGATTTAGGTAGAACATCTTGTTTAATAGACGGAGTATGGACTAATTATTATGAATTAACACCAGAATACTATACAGAAAGAGAAATTGATGGAGTCGCATATAAAGGTGTAACAATTGATATGGATGGAGATTATAAAATTATATTAAGACTTGATGTTATAGATGATAAGTCAGGAACATTTAAAGATACTGGAATAGCATATCCAACACTAGGTTATTTCCCACCAAGGGGATCAGATTTATTAAAAACTATAACACCATCAAGTTATAGAATAATGAAGTTTGAATTTAAAGAACAAGATCATGTTATATTAAAAAGTTGGGAACCTGATGATATGAAGCCAACAGCAGAAACAGGAAAAACAAGTACTACTCATAGTTGGACTTTTGATGAAGATAATGATTTTGAATTAGAAGAAGGTGATTTCATATATTTCCAAGTAAAAACTGGAGTTCAACTTGAATATGATTTTCCTAAAGAAGGATCACCACTTGTAAAAGGATGGAATAATTATGAGTTTAAAGATATAACATTAGCAATGTCTTTGGAGTGGTATAAAATAAAAGAATTAGAAGCAACATATTCAGGCATAACTTATGATGGTTCACAATCAATAGAGATAAATAAAATCTTACCTGATATGACACAAGCAGAGTTTATAAGAGAACATATTAAAATGTCTAATCTTTATATGTGGTTAGATAAAGAAGATGATAAAAGAGTACATATTAATCCAAGAGAAGATTTTTATAAAAATGGTAAAATTGTTAATTGGAATAATAAAATTGATTATCATAAAGATATTAACATACAAGCGTTAAATAGTATGATTGCCAATAACATAAGATTTGAATATGAATTGGGTGATGATTTTTATAATCAAGAATATAAATCATTATACGAAGAAATATATGGAACAAAAGATATAGATTTGTCTAATCCATATTTAAAAGAAAAACAAGTTGTAGATTTAAAACACCAATCATATTTAATGGAAAATGGTGGAGATTATTTATATCCTAAATTATACGAAAACCCAGAACAAAACTTTTTAGATGAAAGAATAAATTATAAACCTTTAATAGCATTTAATAATCATACAACGACTAAGATTACATCACAATTAAAAATGGCGAACTTCACAAGAACAGGAGTTAGAAACACCATTATAAATAATATGTCTTGGGCTACTCACGCAAAAATACTTGGAGGAGAAAGTTTTGATTTAAATTATGAAACAACTGGTCAAACATTCACATTAAGTAATTATGATAATACAAGAGGATTATATAAAATCTTTTGGGAAAATTATATAAATAATTTAATTGATGATGATGCGAGATTAGTAACATATTATTTATATTTAAATGTGAGTGATATATTAACTCTTGATTTTAGAAATAGAGTGTCAATTAATAATCAATTATATTATATAGAGAAAATTGAATATGACCCTTCAAACAAATCAAGTAGTAAAGTTTTATTACTTAAAGAAATAGATCCAATTGAAGAGGGTAGTTTTGAAACATTTTATTTACTTAAAAATGTTGGAGGAGATTATATTACAACAAATGCAGCAGGAGATAAAATTGTTATAAATTAATGCATTTTTATATATATGATTATAAAATAAATAAAGAAAAATGGCTGACGGACAAATTAGAGATTTAAATTATGATGGTGCCCCAACTGGCATCACTATGATTGCAATAGATAAAGCATCATATAGTGATGCTCATAGAACAACATTATCGGATGTTAAAGATTATGTTTTAGAAGGTATTTCTTTAAGTGATACTTATACAACAGGATCAACTTTTGACACTTTAACTGGTGTATTAACATATAATAGAAATGATGGTGGAGTTTATATAGTTGATATAGATGGTAGATATGCTTTATCTGGTTCAACTGATAGTGAGTTTGTTGGTGGTGATTTTTATTTACAATACTATGATAGTGATAATACAAACAATAAAGGGGCGTCACAAAAAATTAAAGTTCAACAACCATCAGGCTCAACAATTAGATTAGATTTGTTAGGAACACTTAAATTAAGCGGTGATAGTATTTATAATGCCGAAGGTGAACTTCGTTATTTAAATAATACATTATGGATTAATACAGGTGGAACTGCTACTGACTGGCAAGAAGTAGGAACAGGATCAGGTGGTTCAGG
>CAZRJS010000073.1:0-4947 GCA_964600565.1 Candidatus Woesearchaeota archaeon
CCAACCTGTAAGTAATCCTTACAAGTTCCAACTACTCGATAATTTCGCATTAAAAAACCACCCCTACTAAAAGGTGGCTTGCCCTAAAACATTTATTATATACATGAGTTACCCTAGCAACTATGAATAGCTTATTATATCACTTTTGGCACTAAAAAACCACCCTGATAGGAGTGGCTTCTTAAAAATAAATGAAAGGAGGTATTTCTAAAAAAAAGTATGATTGCTTGGTGCAGCGGTGTTTGTCAAAACGATTAAAAACCCAATAATTGTTATATAATTTATTTATTCCGCCGCACCTGATGTATTCATTATACCACTTTCGCTATTTAAGTGCAACTAGTAAAGTATTTACTTTTCTGCAATCATATTTATTTGTAGGTCTTTGCCAGTCCTTTGTTTTGATTTGATTACTACTTCCGCTATCTAGTCCCATATAAGCTACGCAATCAAGTTTCTTCATATGGTCGATAGTTTGTACCCTTAATACATTCCAAGACCGCACAAGGTAGATGAACCCCTCTGAATCATATCCTATACTGGTATGGTTTGCCTTTCTCCATATATCTGCATAAGCACCAGTAAATCCTTCGTTATCTTTGTTGTATAAGCCAACTCCACCAATTGCCCAATGGGTAGGCTTGGATAACTCTGATACATTGTTGACAACTTCAATCCCAAGTTTTCCGTCTGTGTAGTAACATAATACAGATTGTGGACAGGGTCCATGGTTCGATTCTGCTCGTAAGATATTATCTTTTATTTTTAATATACTTGTCGGGTATGGGTTTCCTGCATTGTCCCACCAGAAGAATGTTCCATTTACTCCTGGATAGTCAAGATCCATAATTCTACTATTTCCCACTACGATTCCTAGATTCTCCGGTCTTACTTTTATATATCTAATGTCCTCTATCTGCCCGAATGTATGGTTAGTGGTATGTTTGCTTGTCATTGAATACAAAGTGCCTTGATGCCCCAGATATTCGCTCCCTACGTCATTATATAGAACTGGTTTCGGTGCGATTACTTCGGGTATGTTGATTTCTTCTTTCTCCAAATAATCCAGTGTATCATAACAAATCATAACGTGATTACCGTAATACTTATTGAAGCCGGCAAATACCACCCTTCCTGTAAATTTTCTATTATAATAAACTGTGTAGTGTCCCGTTGTGGTTTTTCTATCATCAGGTACTATGTCATATCCTGGATGCTGTCTTTTATATAATTTGAAATATTCAAGTGCGTTGTACTCTGTACGAATATTATACTTGAATTGGAATAAATCATGCGATATAAAATAATCAAGTTGTTTTTTAGACGACTTTGGATTACCTGTGTAAATGTTCATTAAGGTATAATCCCTAGCAAGGTGTTTCCCTTCAACACAATCAATGTGCAGATGTATTCCGTCGCTCGCTCCTGAGTTTCCAATGATGCCAATTTCATCATTATAATTGACTAATTGGTTTTTATAACATTTTATTTCTTTTAAGTGTGCATAAGTTACCGTATATATCATATTTCCTCCTGTAAAGCAAAAGGATTGCCTACGACAAGTTTTTACACTTTAAGCAAGCAATCCGTAGTCTAATTAATTTAAATGGCTGTGTTAGTGGGTGCTTTCTTGTATTCTGTCCAAGCATCGGATAACTTGTGTATTGCTTGTGCTCCTGAAGTTAAAAACAACACTGTTAATGTAATATCAAAGTAATGGAACCAATAAAGGCTATTTTCTCCAATAATGTTTAGTGTCTGAAGAACTCCTATATTTAATCCACTTACGCCAAACCCAGTTATCACCAATGCTATTATTAATTTGAACTCTTGAAAGTCTTTAAAAGGCTTCAAGATTGATACAATGTTATCTGTTGCAATTTTAATTATTGTTGCTAATAAGAAAAACACGACCATTAAAGTCAATATATCCATTATTGTTCCTCCAATTCGTAAGGTAAGTTAAAAACATCGCCTACCATTTCTTTTAAATATCCGTTACCGCCTAATCCCTCATACGCCACAAATAATCTTTTGATTTTTCTTCTGTCGTTGAATGAACAAACTTTTGATTCGATTGCTCTTTCGCATAGATGTTCTAATCTATCTGCATTAATTGCGAGAACGCAATCTTTTATATGTTGTACTTCATCTACTTTGCATTTCAAGTATCTGAACCCTACACCTCCGGCAGATACAATCCCACCCATAGCAATTACTATTATGTTTTGTTCTACAAATTCTATCATGTATTATCCCTCTAGTAGTTTCCTAATCGGAATATCAGGAAGTTGGATGATCTCGTATTCTTCCTGGTATTGTGCGTCGTACCATTCCCCTAACTTGTTTAAATTTGCAGGATTTGTAAACCCTAGAAGTTCTTTTCTTATATTGGGTGGACAAACCCCTATTAATTCGTAGGTGTTCTTTGAAACTTTACCAGTTGAAACCTGATCCAATAAGCATAATTCTTTAATCTTGAACTCCCACATTTCAATTTCAAGTTGTTCTTTCTTTTCGGGTGTTAGTTCACCGATCTTAACTTTTAAACATTCGGCTTGTGAGTAGAACCGTTTAAACTCTCTTTCTGTATCAAATATATTCTTGTCCAAATCTTCCATTGCCATTATTTTTTTACCATTGTTAATTTTGTTCTTTTTGAAGTGTCTGATAATTGGAAAATTTAGTTTGTTGATTTCAAGTTTCAAGAGTGCTTTTTCAACGTATAATTCTTTTAACCCTCTGCGTCTTTTGTCCAGTTCCCTTAGTGCCTGCTTATATTGTCCGTATTCCGTACCGCCTGATCTCATTGTGATAAATCTGTCCATTTGAAAATCTGAATGATATAATTGATGGTCTTTTAATAGTTCGTTAATATCTGTCATGCGGTGGCTCTTTCAACTTCCTTGCTGTACAAATAGTCAAGGCAACTATTTAAAAAGCTGTCATAGGCTCTGCCTTCTGCCCAAGTTTGAATAATTTCCGGTACATCGTCAATATCTTGGAGAACTTGGCTCATTATCACCTTTGACTTGCTGTCTCTTGTTCTAACGAAATCTATCTTTTTACCATGCTTTGTATCTGTTGGGATTGTTGAAATTTGACTTTTCAAAGTTTCAACTTTAGCATCGCAGTCTTTGCTCTCTAAAAATGTTATTATATCCACTCTATTTGCTTTTATATCTCTGTTTAAAACATCGTAAAATATCTTTGCTTTTATATTCATTTTTTCCTCCTATAACGCAACTCCGGAAGCGTATTCTCTCGAAGCTAATGTATTTGCTTTACTTGTCCAACTGTTTCCTGTAGGGTTATATTCATCAGTGTCCGATAAATTCTTATACCCTCCCGAGCTATACCCTTTATCCTTAACAGAAAAACACGCACTCGCATATCTAGCCGGACTGGGCATTGGTGTTTTATTTGTCCAACTATTTCCGCTCGGATCGTATTCGTCAGTCCTTGTCTGGGCTGCAACTGCACCATAGCCCCCAAATACGTACACCTTGCCCGACATGGAAGCCATACCCGGATGCTGCATACCTAGCAACATATTAGCTTTAGCTGCCCAACTGTCCCCGGAGGCATCGTATTCATCGTTATCCGATAAACCGTATCTGTAATCTGTACTAGCTGCTCTACCGCCCATTATATAGCCCTTAGTGTCTGCATAAGCACCCTGCAAATATCGCCTTGCGGGACTGGGTATGTCTGTTTTATTTGCCCAACTGTTACCTATTGGATTATATTCGTCATTATCTGATAAATAACTCGTGTAACCGCCTAATATATAACCTTTGTCGTCAATAGCGAACCCACCTGCCGCGTACCTTGCCGGACTTGGCAGGTCTGTTTTATTTGCCCAACTGTTACCTGACGAATCGTATTCATCATTATCTTGGATTCCTCCACCTAAATCATTGCCCCCAAAAGTATAACCTTTACCCGATATATTAACCGTTGGAAATTCCTCTCTTGCCGGACTTGGCAGGTCTGTTTTATTTGTCCACGCATTTAATTCGGGGTTAAAACCATCATTTGTCAATACTTTAGTGCCGACGGAATTTTCGCCACCTAAAACATAACCGTCGGAGGCTCCCGATTCTACTGGTTCAACCACTGAATCCGCAATAATCAAAGTCAATTGATACTCATCTATTGCTATTGTACCATTTCCTGATACTGGTGTCACTGTTACGTCAACTGTTTTGGTTCCTGCTGCTATGCCTGTTATTGCACCGTTGAACATTCTGCCATCTTTGTTTGTGTCTGCCATATACCAAACTGTTGTTTTTTCTGCTACTCCATCAACTCTTAATTTCACCGTATAAGCTGACGTCTCCGAAGCTGTCAAATCCGTTCTAACTTGAAAATTCATTATCGTATCTTCTTTGAAGTCAACATCTATACTATCCAATACTTGTTCAGTTGTAAACGCTGTATAGGCTGTTTCGTTAGCTACTTCAAGTGTTTGAACTTCCACATCTCCAACTGTCGAACTGGCTGCACTTGCTTTCTTTGCCATCTTTGCGAAATATTCAATGCTGCCTTCTGACCTCTGTGTTGAAAACTCCGTACCATCTCGCCTTGTGGCTGTTATTACTGACCTAAAAACTGTTCCAACATCTTCAAGGGTTACATTTTCAATCAAGAAGTAAGTATCTGTGTTTATTCCCATTGACGGAACATTAACCTTTAATTTTGTCCCTGCCACCCAGTCATTAGTACCTGATTCAAATTCTATTACATAGGGTATTGTACCATAACGCTTGATTGCGTTGTCCCCTACCGCTTCTGCGTCTGTGCTGTCCTGTGATTCGTCGGAACTTATAACATTTCCATAAACACCCGAACCACCCTCGATTCCTGCTCTTGCTGTTATTTCCACTGCGTCTTCAACCGCTACATTGACAAGTGTTCCTGTTGAATCGACCGATCCAGTTACCC
>CAZRJS010000074.1:0-4844 GCA_964600565.1 Candidatus Woesearchaeota archaeon
ACCCTTCTTTCTCTATAGTTTTGTGAGTATAGCTATATCCAAACGGAGGGATATATCCTAATATCTTTTTAGTTTTTACCTTATGTAATCTGCCTCTCCTAGTTCTTTCCAGGATCTTCAGTTTTTCAAGTTTAGCCACGGCTCCTAAGATATCAAACAAGAACGTTGATTCAGGACTGTCGCCTATTGGCTTGTCTTTTATAAAAATTTCTATTTTACTTTTCTTAAGTTCTTCGACTATAAGGCCTTGGTGGTAGAGGTTGCGCGAAATTCTGTCAACTGCATGGAAAGAAACGATATCAAACATACCTGTCTTGGCATCGTCTCTTAGTTTGTCTAACTCGGGTCTGGCTAAAAGTTCACCGCTGTACCCATCATCCAGATACTCCTTTACTATTTGATGATCTTTCCAAACATCTCTAAGCTCAGAGATTTGAGATTGGATTGTCTGTCCCTGTTCTTGAGATCGAGATGAGACCCTGCAATAGATGGCTACCTTTTTCATAACTTTAATGTTCCCTTAGGAACTTGATTAATTCTTTCTCAGAAATTCGATAAGCTTTCCGACTTATTTTAATTGCCTTTAATTTGCCGGCCTCAATCAGGCGATAAATCGTCCTTGGGTTGAACCTTAGCTTTTCAGCTACCTCCCTTATGGTCAGAAGAGTATCTATTTTATTTTTCTTATTCATATTTTCATTGTAGATTCTTACGGATAATTGTCAATTGTGTACAATGATGTCTTAAACATAATAGAACATTGCTCTATTGTGCACAAAAAGAACAGGAAGAAGCCAATTAGAAGACAGAAAGACAAGTTTTTTTATATCTTTATAAGGAAATTTGTCTTTCTTCTATAAAGAGTTTAAAATTTCTATACTTTCTGTCTATGAGTCAAACGACAACTTGTTATTTTCTGCTTGGTTATTTTTGAATTTGCTATCCTTCTTGAAGGCAATATTCTCCCATACTCGTAATTGGATTTTGTTTCCATTGCGGTTAATAACTTTTCTTTGTTTACCCCTGACTGAGGGGAGATAAGTCGGAAGTTCTCGGCTTACCTTCTGCAGCGATGTGGCCCATGTTTTTTTCTCGGCTGTATAGGAGAGATAAGCATCATATAACTCCTGTTTTGTAATAAAGCTATCGCTTTCTTCGCAAATTTCGTCTTCAATGAACGCTGCTAAGGTAGATCCGGATCTTTGCATGATTGCCCTGACTTCTTCAATCCCTCTGTCGTAACTAAACCTGCCATTCTTAAGTAAACGTTTCAGGCCTTCGATAGCATAATTTAATAATCCGGAGAGTTCTTTTTGCGTGGTCATCTTTTTAATAAGATGTAAGTCTTTTTTAGCATTTGTGTCGTCAAAGATATTATTACAATTAATTATTATCCAGCGCGAGTAATAGGCATCGTCATCATATTTCATTAGGGGGATTTGATTCGCTGCAAAAATCAATTTGGCAAAATTTTTAAATTGAAAATGGTCGCCAAACTTATGCTCTGCCTGGATGTATCCTCCTCCAGTAGCCATCTTAAATGCTCCATTGTCGCGTATGTCTTTGAAAGATAAATCATCAAAGCTATTAAGGTGTTTATTATCAAGGCTTGCAGATGCAAACCTGTCTTGCGAAATCTTTTGTAAGCTTATGCCTGACTTATTCTCCTCTCCTATAAATCGAATGGCTAAGTTTAAGAATGTAGTTTTTC
Source organism: Candidatus Woesearchaeota archaeon (assembly GCA_964600565.1). GTDB lineage: Archaea > Nanobdellota > Nanobdellia > Pacearchaeales > GW2011-AR1 > CAZRJS01. The sequence goes on from CAZRJS010000074.1 coordinate 1,712, forward strand.
CAGTGTCCCTTTGTCCTAAAAGGATTAAAGCTTTCTTTATAATGTATTCTCTTAACAGGAGATATCCTAGCCATTCCTGCATGATTTTAATATCTTCTTTCAGAAAGGTGTCTTCGAAGAATTTTTTGATCTTTGGACAATCTGCTAGCGGCTCGAACTTAACTGGGATTTTGCTTACAAAAAGATATTTAGGATTGTGTTTGAGCAGTTCGCCTGTTCTAAAATTTAGAATTCCATTATTGAGGCAGATTAGATTTTTGTTTACATCTCCCATCTTCTGTTTTTCTGAATTAATAGAGGTCTTTCTTGCTATTTTTTCTACAATTTCATTAACATAGTGAGTAGTGCAGAGTTCTTCCAATATGGATTCAGTCTTTTCCCTGATTATTGCCTTGCTATCTATTGTGCTGTAAACACCATTGTTATAACGGAAAATCTGGTGATTTTTCTTTCCTGGAATAGTCTTGAACTCGTTTTTTAAAATAAGAAATTCGGCAATCTTCTGAACACCATTCTTGTTGTCTTTCGAAAAGATTGACTTCAGGTTACCCTTTGCCTCCTCCTTCAATTGTTTAAATAGACTATTTGCCATAGATTTAAAAAATGGATTATTATTGCAAAAATTCGACTGCTTCCTTAAAAGAAAGATTGTCCCTGTCCATTAAAAATTTAATGGTGTCTCCATGCCAATTACATCCAAAACAATGTCCCCGATTATTCTTAATATGGAACGATGCGTTCTTCTCGGAGTGAAATGGACAAAGGGCGAAATGATTACGACTTACCTCAATCAGATTTTCGAATGGATATTCTTTCGCTTTTTGAATTTGTTCTTCTGTAATTCTTCCCTTCGGAGTTTTTCTTTGATACAGAAAGCATTTTAGTTTTTTTGTTTCTTCATCCATCCGTTCCAGTTCCTCTCCCTTGAATATTTCAATTACTTTCTCGAAAAACCAAACATCAAATTTATTTTTGTATCTATAAATTCCTTTTAGATCCCCCAGTATTTGCTGCTTGAGCTTGTCTTTTCTTTCATTCAAGGATTTTAACCTCTGCCGCACATAGGGCATTGCTTCCGGAAAGATTTTAAGAAGTTCTCCTCCAAAATATTTTGGTTGGCTTTTTCTCCACTCTTGTTCTATCTCTTCCATAGTGAACCAATCAGGGAAATCTTTTTCCCGCCACTTTCTATAGGATTCGGCAACGGTTTTATCACCTGAATTTAGGGCTTTTTCAAAATTGTTAGGCAATATTTTTAACTCAATGATAGGAAATTCTTTTTTGATATATGGGACAGGACCAAGGCATTTGCCATCGGCATCAAAAAATTTTTCTTTGTATACAGATTGGCCGTTCTTTATTTTACTATGATCTATCTGTCTAATTTTTATTTTTTGGTTTAGAAATTTCATTTTTTTTAGAAAGTTTTTGAAAGTAGTTCCTAATGTCTTCTTCATTAATAAGCATTTCAAGTGCCTTGGATATTCTAAAATTAGCCTTCAAAGAAGGTTTATAAATTAATTGAACTTTAATATCTTTGACACTTTTTTCCTTTAACATAACCAACTTATTATTTGATTAGCATCTGATTTGAGTCCCCCAGCCACAAGGGGTTGAGGAACTCAGTCAGTCGCTAATCGATTTCTATTTAATCCTCTGTAGATTTTTCTCCGCAGACATCACAGACATACATTTCCTCTGGTCTTATTTCGTTTTTCATCACTGGCTTAAAATCATTTCTTTCAATATTTTCCTCTTCCCAGAAACATTTATCGCAAAGAAAATGGTAGTTATCTTCATGGAGCCAACCGATTAGATGTTCTTTATTGATGTAAGCCATATTAATTTTTTTATTATTTATTAAGATGAGTCGACCTTTGGGATAGGGCTTTGTGTTTAAGCTCTATTTTTTTAGAAACTTTTAGCTTTTCGGAAGCTTTTTAATTGTATTTTTATTCTGGACGATAAAAGAGTAGCAGTCGACGGAAAATAGTTTCCAAATAATCGCCAAGTAAAAAAAGAACCCTATGGAATAGGGAAAAAATTTATAAAAGGTGGAAAATAGTCTCTAAAAAAACACCCAGTTGAAAGGTGTGGATAACTTAGCCTTATTCCGAAAGTTTTTTTAGTCACAAATCATTATGTGTCCGTATCGCAATTCATCGTATATCCTGCGTGACAGTCAAATAAATTCTCATTCACAGGATTATCTCCTGCCATATCAAGTTTCTGTCTAATATCTGTTATAATATCAGCAATTTCCCGTCTCTCTCTGTTGTTGCCTTGGGATAAAATTTCATTTGTTTCTTTATAGGTCAATTTACAGTTTTTGCTAACTATCAGAGCCCTTAATAATTTGTATTCGCATCCACCAGGCAAGAAGTTTTTAAGGGTGTCTCCGTAAATTACATATCCGGAATCTAATCCAAATCTTAATTCGTCACATTTTTTTAATGTTCCTCGTTTTTCTTCTTCCTTAAAAACATTCTCAATCTTTATTCTTTTTTTTATTCTTTTATAATCTTCCTTAAGATATTCTTTAACTTTTTGAGGATTGCATTTTTTAATAATAACCACATAATCTATCCGAAAGTTATCGATTGTTGAATAATCCTCTGTCGCATTTTTTAGTTGTTCAGATGAGACAAGAGGGAGAAGCTCTAAGTTTGGTTCGGTTGTTTTTTCAATAATTTGAGGTGGAAGTTTTTTCATTTCAGTTTTCAACTCATAATCTTTAATGATTTCTTTTTTTTTGAGTTCTTTAAAAAGATTCACCTTATACTTTTTATCAATAGGAAAGTCAACATCTTGTAGATAGATTCTTACCTGGTCACCTTTCCCGATTTTAGAGCATCTTTTGTATAGCTCCCAAATAGCTTCATCCCGGCAAGCCGACTTTGTTATGGGTCTTTTTGGCATAGCTGAAGTTTTTAATTTCTTGGATTTTTTCTTTTGGCTTTTACGCTTGGTGCCCATAAGGTTATAATATTATTCTTATTTTCTTTTAGCGTATCACTTATAGCAATCATTTCAAGTATTCGAAATGCGAAGTTATCTTCGCACTAGTCGGTCGTGGCTAGAGACAAATTAAATTCCGGGAAGAAAAATAAAACAGATCGTTGCAAGGATCAAC
>CAZRJS010000075.1:0-4843 GCA_964600565.1 Candidatus Woesearchaeota archaeon
TGAATAGCACCATATCCATTGCTGCAAAAAATATAGTTGAAGTTTTAAAGTAATATAAGATAACTATGCGAAAAAAAGAAAAAACAATTACCCTCTTTGTTATTTTTATTTTCACCTTACTATTCTCGAATGGCTCGGTTTTGGCAGAGGAAGAAGGCAGAAAGCTAGAAATAGTTTATCCTCAAATCCCCGGGGTGTCTACGCCTGAAGTTGTTTCAATAGGCTTGCCTGGATACGTAGAATATATTTTTCATCTTTCGTTTTATCTTGTTGCCTTCGCAATTTTGGGCGCTTTAATATACGGCGGAATTCAATATTTTACTTCTTTTGGCAATCCAGGCAAATTAACTGCAGCAAAACAAGGAATAGTGGCTGGACTCTCAGGAGTAATTATTTTACTATCTTCTTATCTTATTTTTAATACTATCAATCCTCAGTTGACGATAATGGAAGCGCCAGACCCTGATATCATTGAACCGGTCATAAAACCAGGCATTTATCTTTGCAACTATCATCCTGAGGAAGATGTTGATTCGTTAATTATAACCTATAAAGTTGGCACTAAAGACGAAAAAATTCAAGCGGCTATAAAATTAAACGAAATTATGAATAAAGCGGGAACTAAAAAGGCCTGTTTAAGGGTATGTGCCTCAACAAATTTAAGCAATTTTAGTTTTAAACCTGCAAAAAACACTAGTTTTGTTATTCCTGAAAAAGAATATGTTTACAATAAAGAACATAAGGAAGTAGAAGTTAGTTGGAAATACAATTATGGTATAATTTTTCACGAAAAAGATAATCGTAGAGGGGAAAGTGAAATTGGATTTTTGTATGAAGAAAAAACAAAAATTGCGCTCGAAAGACTGACAAGCGCTAATTCTGTTACGCTTTTTCTAAAAAACGACATAAGCTCTGGCGCGGTAACTTTATATCAATGTCTGAATTACAACGAAGGCAATGAAGGCGAAGCAAGCAATCTATGTCCAGAAGGAGTAACGGGCGAACCTGTATATAAATCATTTCCAATAAGCGGAAATAAGCCAATTAAAATATCTCAAAACGAATTAGGTAAATTAGCGCGCACTGGAGACAAAAAAGATGGAACAAGATCAATTGACATAACCCCAGATGGGTCTTGTTTTGCTTTGCTTTTTTCAGACGACAATCAACAAGGGAAGATCTGTAATGCTTTTAGTAAAGATACGAATAATCTTCTTCAATACGATATTGGAAAATGTGGAATAATGTGTTTTTTTATATCTGACACAGAAGAACGGCTTGAAGATTGCGTGCCCTGTCTAAAATCAATGATGATTATTAAGGGACAATTAATTGATTAAAAAATAATTTTATGGGTTTTTCAAAACTTTTTCTAAAAAATAAAAAGATTGTACTTGCGATAGGCTTGATGTTTGTTTTTTCTGCTTTACCTAGGTTGGTTTCAGCTAGCGTAGCGGGTTATATAGTAAATAAACTCGCAGCTCTTCCTTCACTTGTAATAGGATCTGTTCTTGCCGTAATGGTTTTAATAACCAACGGCTTTGCCAAAGTTGCTGGAGCTATCCTTAACTGGGTAACTAGTCCTGAGTTTATTAGTTGGAGCTATACTAATCCAGAGAATAACCCTATTATCAAAATTGGTTTAAATATCACTAGGGGCGGCGTTAACTTGGCTTTAGTTCTTATTTTAATCTTTATTGCTTTTTCAGTTGCCCTGAGATTAAAACAATATGCGACTGAAAAAACTTTAGTTCGTTTAATTGTTATTGCTTTGTTGGTAAATTTTGCCCCTGTGATTTGCGGTTTAATTGTTGACGCAACAAATATCCTTATGAATTATTCTCTGGTTGGAATTGGACAAGGAATCAATGGTATACTAAACGGTATTTCTGTGGAATCTATAGCAGATAACTTTGTGAAGCTTGGAACTGGCGGTTCCCTCTCTGAAAAAGCTTCCTTGCTTACCCAAGGAGCAGTTATGATAGTATTAAACGTTTCCATTGCTTCGGCGTTCTTTCTCTTCGCCGCTATTTTCCTTCTGAGATATATTGCTATTTGGTTATTAGTTATTTGGTCTCCTCTGGCTTTTATAGCCCTAATCCTTCCATCAACGAAAAGGTTTTGGGACCAATGGTGGGACCAACTGATTCAGTGGTCGTTTGTTGGATCTTTTATGGCTTTTTTTCTTTTTTTAGCCATGGCGTCTTTTGGAGCACTAAGTGCTGAATTCCACGGGAAAATGACAATGCCTAGCCTGGAACCAATGACAATAGGATTTATGAATATGGTTTTCCCGTATTTTGTGGTTCTTGCCTTTCTGGCCCTTGGTTTTACAATGGGTCTTGCTACATCTGCAACAGGAGCATCTTCAGCAATAAATTTAACGAAAAAGAGCGGAAAGTTGATTGGCAAAAGTACAGGATGGCTTGGAAGTAAAATTAATGAAAGAGGAGTAAAACCGGCATTGCAAAAGCTTAGAACAAAAGAAATTGCTGGCAGAATAAGTAGAGGAGTAGAAAAAGTTCCTGTAGCAAGATGGTTTCTCCCTGAACCTCTTAGAAAATACGGCGAAATGAGACCTGCCGTAGAAGCAGCGCAAACAAACACAAAAGCGTATTCTTCTGGGACCTTAGCCCATAGATTATTAAAAGGAGCAGATACACAAGTGCAAGCTGCCGCAAACTTAAAAGAAATTTTAGACAGAGGAGATGCCGAAGATTTATTTCATGGCGCAAGAGAGTTAAATCATTGGGAGAATAAGACGGACGAAGAAATTTTACAAGACAAAAAGTTTAATAAAATAATAGGCCGTCCCTTAGATATCTTTCAAAGATCCGGGATGGGCGGAGCTGTATTGAGAGTAGATCCTCGTTTAGCCAAAGTGGCTGCTAATACAGGATTATCTAGTTATTCTGATATTAAAGACAGCAATAACAAGCTCCTCACTGGCGATGACCTGTTGCAAGCCGCTGTTGCAAAAGCTACTAGTGAAGCAAGATCCCAGCACATAGCAAATTTTGAACCCGAAGTATTGGAAGACAAACATTTAATAATAGCTGCTTTGGGACAGTTTGACAGAGATAGATGGATACAAGTCAACCGATCTGTTAAGAATGGACAAAAAACTGCTCTTAAAGGTATAGACATTGCTTTCTCTGAATTTGTGGACAACAACCCCCTAATAGAGAAAGACGACCGCTGGAAGGCATTTAGAAAAGAAATTGGCATTAAAAATAAAGGATTAGAAGGTTATTTTAAAGCGTTGGGCGACAAGAGATTCATTGACACTGGTTGGAGGGAAGGCGAATATGTTCCAGTAAATAAAAGAAAATCTACCGGCACTGGTGGTGGCGGTGGTACTGGTGGTGGCGGTGGTACTGGTGGTGGCGGTGGTACTGGGACTACTCAATCCACTGGGCGATCAACAAAAGGCGGTGGTGGCACTAGTGGCGGTGGCGGTACTAGTGGCGACACTAATAGATACACAGGGCGAACATCCAAACGAAAAGCCCGAGAAAACAGAAAAAAGGGCTTAAGTATGAACACTGTCGCTGCTGCTATAAATATAGCTGATAAAATAATAGGAGAGAGTGGCACAGATATAGAACCCCGCGACACAGGGCGAGGAACAAGATAAGAAAACACCTCTTTGTTCTGCGACAAATTACCCTAATCTTTAAAATAAATAATATAAAAAAGGAGCTTTTTGCAATAAGCTCCTTTTATTTTTTTTAATCCTCCTTCTCTTTTTTCTCTTTCTCTTCTTTCTCTTTCTCTTCTTTCTCTTCTTTCTCTTCTTTCACATCAGTTTTTCCGCCTTTAAAAGCGGAAATCAGCGTTAGAAAAGATTTTTCCATGCCAGTGCTACCACCAACACGGATATCTTGAACCGCGCCCTTTTCAAGGCCTAATTCAAGCGTAATAACCTCTTGAACAAAACTCCAGACTTTCGTCTTAAGCTTTGTATCGCCTTGAATCTCAGATTGGATATATTTCTGAGATTTTCCAGTTGCCTGTGACAGCATCTGGATAACAAGGCCCATTATCTCAACTGCTTTCTTTTTTGATTTGAATAAAGCAGCTTTTGCCAGATTTTTCTCTCTTTCTTCCTCTCTCCCAGCCACAAAAACCTCTTTTCTGGTTTTCACTACTTCATCACTCCAGTCAAAGTCTTCCACTGTAATGGAGGTGACCTTCATGCCCCAATCTCCAAGAATTTCTGCTTCTGGGTTTTGATTGTGGCTTTGAGATGACTCTTTAATAAGAGTCCACCATGGATGGACGGCTTCCTGATCGATGATTGCCTCCACCCTATTATTACTTAGGAAATCGCGAAATAGATTTTCTATTTTGCTCCTAAGGGCAATCACCCAGTCATCTACTCCATAAATGACTTTATAGGGGTTTTCTATTTTGAACCAAACTTTTGGCTTAACCAGCTTGGCACTGCCTCCGCCCGTAAAATCAATCTTTGGATTTTCTTTAAATAAATCCACAGATTGTTCCCACATCTCAACCATTGCCCTTTTTTTCATAATCACAGGGCATACCCAAATTAGTCCTGGTTTTTTAATTTTATAGAAAGAGCCCAAAAGCTCAATCATAAATACCTCTTCTTGGTGGACTGTTTTTAGCCCTCCGAGGCCGAAGAGCACAAAGAAGATCAAGGGGATACCCGTACAAATTCCCCCTGAAATCCAGTTTTTTGTAAGCAATAAAACTAAACCAATTAAACCTAAAACTATTAATAGAATAACGCCAACACCTATGATTAATCTTTTCATCTCTTTTCCTCCTTTTATATAAAATTTTTAATATTAAAAATTTGTTTTTTAATTTGCTA
>CAZRJS010000076.1:0-4786 GCA_964600565.1 Candidatus Woesearchaeota archaeon
AAAAGGGTGAAAAATGGAATTTAAAGACAGATTAAAACAAGTAATGAAAGATGAAAGATGGAATAGTAAACAACTTGCCGAAGCTACAGGGCTGTGTCCAGCAACCATAAGCCATTTTATAAATGGTAGAAGAAAACCTTCTCTTGATAACTTTAAAAAGATACATAACGTATTATTGGGATATAATCACTTGCTTGATTATAAGACAGCCCTTTAACAGGGCTTTCCGTTTTAAACATCACTTGCTGCTTGATTATTTGCTCCACTACTATCCTGAGCTATTCCTTCTGGTAAATTACCTTGTCCAACACCATTGGCAACTTCTCTAGCTCCTTTAACCTGAGCTTGCGCACCTTGTGGAGGCTGTGGAGGCTGTTGAGCCTGTTGTTGCATTTGATCAGTCTGTATGGTTGACTGAGTAGTTGCATTATTCATTTGAACTATTTGCGTCTGCATCTGTGCCATTTGGAACTTAATAAATATATCAGCAGCAGCTTCCATGTCTTTAATAGAGTCAGGATTAGTTATGGTCAATGGTACCATCTGCTTCTCCCAATATGCTTTCATTACAGGATTAATTGAGCGTTGGGACATTAAGTCATATTGATTCAATGCCTCTTCCTTCTGATCTAAACCAGATTCACTCTTCTTAATTATTACATCATGCCTTGGAAGATTTACTATATCATTAATTGTTGTAAATCCTGAAAGAACATTGTTAAAAGAAGCATTTGTCTCTTCATCATCATCAAAACGCTCTTGCTCAACAGGTATACGTTTATTAATAGTGAATTGTTCAGCAGTAGCGGCATTTGTGAAGGTTCGCTCTTTTCCTGCATACACTTTCTTACAGAAATAGAAATAATCTTGTGCAACCTCTTTAAGGGCTTGCATGATATTCTCTTCAAGATTTGCATGAGCTATATTAGTCTGCATTCTCTTTGCTTTGAACAATAAATTAGATTCATTAGCTCCAGTGTTTGAGTTTATTGCCTCTGTATTATTAAAACTCTTCTCAACAAATCTCTCTGTCCAATCCATTGAATTATCAAGTCCTTGCGGTGGGCTTGACATTGGTATTGGCATAATTCCATCACTAAGTTTACCATTTCCATCAACTTTAAACACTTTTCCAGGTACATTTCTGTTTGCTGCAAAGTTTTGAAAATCAGCATTGTTTTTAAATAAGTCATCTTTTACAAGAAGACCTCCATTAGTGCTAACAACTTGATTTCCAATAATCATACTTTTTGTTTTATTTAGATTAGCCTGTGCATCTATAACAGAAGTAACAAGACCTTGCCTTTCTCCCATTGTAGTATCAGCAGAGACAACGTAAATAGGGAGTTTACCAACTTGTACAGGGTGATCTCCTTCTTGAAGAATAAGTCCATTAGAAATGCCAGGAACAATTGTCATAACTTTACAAATGCGCTCATAGTCATCAAACTCTATAAGCACCTTATTTTCACCTCTCATAGTGTCAGGAAGGCTATTTTCTTCTTTGAAAGTCTCTATTTTTTCCTTATATTGCTTCTTTTTATATACTTTCTGCATATAAGTTACTTCAATAACTCTATATCTATCACTTGTACTATCATAAAACTCTGCACCTCTATCAGCAAGGTCTTCAAGAGTCTCATCGTTTGTAGAAGCACCGTCTCTACGCTCAAAATCGTTTATACCCTTGGTTATCTCTTCATTTTTGTCTTGATATTCATCTCGTATTTCTCTAGCTGTTAGCCAGTTTGACTTAAAGTAGTAGTTGCAGTCACTTACTTTCTCTGTACTCCAATACGGATCAAAGCGAACATCTAAATACCTATTTAATGCTCTAAGCCCTACATTACCAAGTGGAGAGTGCATATAATCTTTATACATTTCCATTACACCGGTATGAATAATTCCATCTTTAATAAACTTGTGAAACTCTCGTCTCCAACCACCACGCTCCATATCATAGTCATACAAACTCTGTATAATGTTTGATGTGCCCATTGTCTCTTGATTAATTGACGTAAATGATGCTAAATAAGGGTTTTTTATAAATTGCCCCAACACTTTATCTGCATTAGGTTTTGTGATATTGAAAGTGTGAGCTATTCTATTTTGGTCTTCCATTTTACCGAGAGCTTTATTTGTCCAGTGCCTCCCATTTATGCCAATGTATGTGTCCATTGATGCTTTTGCTGTTTCAGTTTCAGTTCTTTTTATTCTCTCTGAGTTTATGAACAATCTGCGCCAATAATCTACCACTTCTAATGCTTCTTTTCTCTTTTCCCAATATTCAAAAGCAAGCCCAGCATTTCCTTCTAATGTTACTGTTTCATTGTTGTATTGCATATTTTACCTTCTCCTGTTTTGTCCAAATGAACTATTATTAATTTATCATCTTCTACTTCTACAATAGCATAATGACTGCAATCTGGGCATTTAATAACCAAACTACCATCGTCTAACATTTTCCCTAAGAAGCGGTTACATTCTTTTTCAACACCTCTTCTTTCAACTAAATTCTTACACTTTACTACTTCCATATCTACCAACTCTGCCAATCTTCACCAGACTGACTATAGTTCCTATTTTGAAATTCATTTTCTTTTACTTTCATTTCATAACTATCTCTAGGTCTTTCTTTTATTGCGTGTGCTTGAGGTTTACACTCCATACAGCCATATCTTGCGCAGTCTATTGAGTCATCTGCCTTCTGTATAGGTTTTTCAATTAACTTAGAAGCATCCCACAAATAACCTTTAAGTTGTGCTATAAAATTAGTACATGAAGGATGTATTATTATCTTATTATCTCTAAATCTTGCATTAAGCAGTTCTCTACTTGCACTTTCATCATGTTTTTTAGCTTTTCTAAAAGAACGTCCAAGCTTTTTAAAAAGTTTACCAACACTCTCAACTCCAATATCATTGAATATAGCGCCATCTGCAACCTCTTTGTCAGGTTTTCTAGGTATCGGATAGTCTCGTACTTTTTCTTTTAACTTAGCCTCAATTTCTGGCACACTACTTCCGTGACCATCCTGAAAAAACACTTCATCAAACACAAAAAGCATATCACTATAAACATCATACAAGAAATACAAATTACAAGCAGCATGGTTAGTGCCGTGATCATAAACTGTAAAAAACTCCAAATTCCAAGAAGGTCTAAATTTCTGTATATCATATTTTAATCCTTTTCTCACCTTTCGTATTATCGGTGTTCCTATTTCAAAGTCAAATACGTGTTTCCCACCTTCTCTTGCGTCAAAATGAGGAAAAACAAGCCCATCCTTAACAAAAAAGAAATCATCCATGTCTGTAGGGTGTTGTAATCGTACATCATTCCCAAGTTTCTGCACTTGTTTCAAATACCAAGCTTCATTACGTCCTGGTTGATGCCACCACCCAATAAAGAAATATTTATATTCACCAGTGTTATTATTATCGTAAGCCTCTCTCACCAATTTATTATAATATGTTCCTGGTTCTGATGTGCCTATTATCATTGACCATGAGCGAGGGTTTTGATCTAATGCTGGCATTGAATTATGCAAAATAGACTTAAACAGAGAGTTTTCAAAACTTTTTCCTGCTCCCTTATCAATACCTCCTGCTTCATCAAATACCATAAAATCGAGTGTTAAAGAAGCTGCACCAGTGTTTGAACACGAAATTGAAAGAAGTTTTCTTCCACCTTCCCATTCTATTTCATCTTTATTATCTTTTATTATCTTTGGGAACTTTCCAGGGTGATTTTTAGTCATCTCTTTATATTTTGGTAGTATACGATCTGTAAGGTATGCTTTTGCAAAGTCTTCACTTTTACTTACAACAGCACCTTTTACATTCTTATGAGAAAATAGTGTTAAAAGACATCTCTCAGCACTTATCTCCGAATATCCTTTCTGTCTACTTTTTGGTAGAAGCACATTTTGTACTGTTTCCATAAAAAGGCAAGCTTCTGCTTGTCTAGGCCATAAGGCAAAAGGTATACGTTCTTTAAATGTATCTGCCTCAGCATCTTGATCTGTAATAGAACCAAAAGCCGTAATGAACTCAAAAAGAGACATTTCTCTCAGTTTTTCTTCCATTGTTAGCTGTCTATGTACACCTGCACTCATGCTACTTGCTACCTATACTCTTTATTCTATGGGCCTCAGCAGGGTCTATTATTTCAGCCTCCTGCACCTCTATTCTCTTTGTTCCTTGTGAGATGATGGTATTAAGAGCTTGCTCAAATCTTCTTGTAAGCCCTGTTCCTCCACTACTTTCACCTCCACCTTCTATATTCACTTTCTTAGCAACTTGAGAATCAAACACTTTACCAAATAACTTATGAGCATCTCTTCTTATGTCTTTATCATCATCAAAGAAATGATTGGTTATAAATTCGTCTAACATTTTCAAATATTTAGGAGACTTAACCGTCCAAAGCTCTTTAACAAGTTCTTTACGTTCTACTGTCTCTCTATTCTTTAGCTCTTTGGATTTATCCATACCCTTCCTAGCCTTTTATTGTTTAATCTGTCAACAATCTATCAACATATTTTAAATCTAATTAAAAATCATGGTATATAAAGAAATATATTGCAAAACCTGAAAAGAGTTGTTATATTAAGTAAAGGATGTGACAATCTATACAATATAATTTTCAGGGTTCTTCGGATTAAATAGGCAATTTCAATGTCACACTCCTTTTTGCCAGCCCTTATTTTGGAGGAGACATGAAAGATAGAATGCCTAAAATTGGTGATAGAATAAAGATGAAACAAGATATATTTGTTGGGTTT
>CAZRJS010000077.1:0-4693 GCA_964600565.1 Candidatus Woesearchaeota archaeon
CTTGCGAGATATATTAGAATTACTGAGACTGATGTTTCTCAAAGTGATATTGGAGTGTTATCTGAAATTGAGGTTAGTGTTGCTGATTATAATTAATCTTTATTGGATTAAAAAGAATTAATTGCCTTAAAAATAAGAAAATTAAAGAAAATTAATTTTATTAAATTTTTACAAAGAGATTTGATTATATTGCTTTTTGAGAATGATATTTTGTTTTCACAAATTTATAACCTGCATCTTCTGTTTTTTTGTTACATTTAGAGCAGATTTCTTTCAAAGTATATTTATCACAGAATTTACATTTTCTTAATTTCATTTCAAATAAAATTTTTAAACTAAATCAAGCAAGAATTGTTTTAATTTTTTATGAAAAGAGATTGTAAAATATTTTTCTAATTCTTTAGGTTCAACCCATTTTAATTCTATGAAGCTATCTCCTGGTTTTTCCTCACCTTCAAAAACTTGTGTTAAAAAATATACTGCTAATAAATCTTCTTTTTCAGGATATGTTTTTGAGAAAAAAGTTCCTAAATTTTTAATATTATACCCTGTTTTTTGTTTTATTTTCTTTTTAAGTGTAGAATCAATTTCTTCCCCAGGGGATAATTCTCCTCCTGGAAAACACCAGGTTAATTCTGGAAAAGTTTGGTCTTTTTCTCTTTTTCCAATTAAAATTTTCTTTGTTTTTGGATCAAAAATTATTCCTAAAACTAGAACATTAAATTTTTCTTTATTCATAATTTTAGGTATTATTTTTTCTTTTTAAGTCTTTTGTTTGTATTAGGATATAGAAATAGAGATTTTTTTATTTTTTCACTTCTCAATAGTATTGAATTCCATTTCTTGTTTTTTACTGTTTTTTTCTATTTCAGATAAAATTTCTTTTAATTCATTATCTGCTTTTTTTAAGTCTTCAGATTCTATTTCAATTGAATATTTTCCTGCAGAGATGTATTTTATTCTCGCGTTTTTTATTTTATTCAAGATATTTTTGATTAAATTAATTCCTTTTGGATTTTGAGTTGTTAAATTAAATCTTTTTTTTATAGTTCTTTTTTTCTTTTTTTGAATTTTTACTATTTCTAAAAATTTTTTAGCGTTTTCCTTTTCAATTAATTCTTCTAATTTTTGAGGGTTTTTCTTTGAATCTTCAACAAAATCATATAATCTGTGTTTCTTTTTTATTTGTATTATTATTTCTTTTGCTTTTTCATTGAGTATATTCTTTAATATTCCTTCATAACTTTTCTCTTGTTTGTATTCATCCATTACACCTTTTCTTTCTTTTTGACTGACTCTTCTGAGAGATAAATCTATTCTATTATTTGACTTTCTTAGAATTTTACAGACAATTCTCTTTTTTGGAACAACATAATTTCTTATATTTCTGATTCTTCCTGGAGCAACTTCACTAAAAACAATACTCCCTTCTATTTCCTTTCCGGGCAAAAATATTTTTACAAAAACTATTGTTCCCATGATTCTATCTACTGTGCATAAAATTAAATCTCCTTCTGAAAGTTCTTCTAATTCTTTAATTTCTTGTGTCATATTTTAGATAGAAAAATAGGTATTTTAAATCTTATGATATTTTTTCTGATTTTAATTAAACTTTAAGGACTTCAATTTCAAGTGATTTTTGCAAACTATTTATAAATTCCTGTTCTTTTTCTTTTTCAAGAATACACCCTGCTGCAAATTCATGGCCACCTACTTCTCCTTCAGAACTTATTTTTTTTAAAGTGTTGCTGAGCATTTCTCTTAGATTCCTTCCACAATCCCCTACACTTCTTGCTGAAATTTTTATTTTTTTATTATCTTCTCTTAAAGCCATTGCAATGATGATTGTCCCTTCTTCATAAATTGAAGATTTTGAAAGAATACTGGCAATTGTTCCTATAACTGTTTCTTTTATATTTTTTCCAGCATTTATAATTATGAAATTTTTTTCTTTTTCAGAGGTTATTTCTGAGGCAAATTTTAATCCAGAAATTATATGTTGTTTATATTTAGTATGGATAGATTCTGCTTTTTTCTTTGCACTAGGGATTTCCATACAAAATTTTATAGCTATTTCAGAATTTCCTAATCTTGAGCAAGCATTTATTATTGCACTCATTTCTCTTGCATCTTCAAGTTTATTGAATAATTTTATTAGAAAAATATCTCCTACTATCTCTTTATTCCTTGTTTTTGGATTTCTTAGCATTATTGCTGTTATAATTTTTTCTGTTTCATCTTCATTTAATTCAATAAGACTTTTGTATTTTCCTCCTGAGGGTTTTATTCCTGCTTCTCTTAAAAGTTCTAAGACCCCTTTTGTATCCCCTGTTATCCCTGGAATAAATGGATTTGAGGAATATTCCAATGTTCTGTTAATTGGTCTTGTAGAAGGGTATAGCAATAAACTTCTTTTTCTTTTTGTTTCACCATCTTTTAGAATATCATGATTTAAATTACTGATTTCTTTTTCAAGAGTATCTCCAATCATTCCTAGTATTGCAAGTTTCGCAAATTTTTTGTTTTCCGGATTTAATTCTTTACAGAATAGATATGTTAATCCAGAAGCACTTATTTTTTGTTTTTCATATAATTCTGGGTTTATTATTTCTATTTGGGGGGGTATTTCCACTTTTGAATCTATTTGATGGTGGTCAATTATAAAAACATCTTTTATTCCTGCTTCTTTTATTTGTTCTATACTCCCAGAACCTAAATCAAGGAATAGTGTGAATTCATCTTTCGGAATTTTTTTAATAAACTCTTTTTCGAGATTTTTTAAGATTGTTACCTTAAATCTTTTGTCTAATTTTTTTAAGGTTTGAATCATTATTGCTGCAGAGCTTATTCCATCAGTATCAAAATGGCTTATGAGATTTATTTCTTTATTTTCAGATTTTTTTAAAAAAGATTCTTTAACAGATTTTATTTTATCTTCGATAGTTTCCTCTTTTTCCATTTTTGAGAATTGATTATTTAATTTTTATTCCAAGATATTTTTTTATCTTTCTTAATTGAGAAAAGATTCTTTCTCTTTCTCTTTTTGCTCTTTTATCCTGTTTATTCTTTTTGTAATGATTTTCTACTCTTTCAAGTTTGATTTGGATATTTTTTAAATCAGGACTTTCAAATTGTCCTTTTTCTTTTAAAATTGCTGAAATTTTCGTGTTATATTCTTTTGGATTTATCCCTAATTTTTTTAATTCAATACTTATTTTTTCAGAAGTTAATCCAGATTCAGCAAGTTCTATTACTTTCTTTTCAAATTCTATTTTTGTTAATTTTTTGGGTTCTTTTTCTTCAACCATATTAGATATTTGAGATAACAGTTTTTAAAGTTTGCTGATTGAAAAATATTTAAACCGTTATTTGTTATTTTTTTATGGGGAAAGTTATAGGTGTGATTAGTCTTAAAGGGGGTGTTGGAAAGACTTCAAGTGTTATTTGCTTGGGTGATGCTCTCTCTAAATTTGGTAAAAAAGTCTTATTAATTGACGGAAGTCTTTCTGGGGCTGGATTAGGTATGAGTTTGGATATTTTTGAGCCTGAAAACACAATACATGATGTTTTAAATAATAAGAAAAATATTAATGATGCTATAATCAATTTTGGTAATTTTGACCTTATTCCTGCTGAATTTTATTCAAGAGAGAATGTTAATCCTTTAAAATTAAAAGATAAGATAAAAAATTTAAAGAAAAAATATGATTATATTCTTATAGATTCTTCTCCTATTTTAAATGAAGAAACTCTTGCTGTTATACTTGCTTCAGATCAGTTAATTGCGGT
The DNA here is from genome assembly GCA_964600565.1 of Candidatus Woesearchaeota archaeon. Classification (GTDB taxonomy): domain Archaea; phylum Nanobdellota; class Nanobdellia; order Pacearchaeales; family GW2011-AR1; genus CAZRJS01. Next base: position 3,790 of record CAZRJS010000077.1, read on the forward strand.
TACTACTCCAGATATTCTTACATTGGAAACTACAATTAAGGCTATTAAAATAGCTGAGCAAAGAGGAACACCAGTAAGTGGGATTATTTTGAATAAGGTTTATAATAAAAAATTTGAATTGTCTTTGAAAAAAATACAGGAATCATCAGGTGTTCCTGTAATGGCAATTATTCCTCATGATGTGAATTTTTTAGAAGCAGTTTCCGAATTTCAATCTTATGTTTCATTTAAATCTAATTTAGAGGGTTCTGAGGAATTTAAAAAACTTGCAGCAACACTTATTGGAGAAAAATATAAACCAATTAAATTAAAGAGCTTTTTCAGATGGCTTAATCCTCGTGAACAGGATATTAATAGACTAATTTTTTATGAGAGTGTTTTTAAAGATTAATAATATTTTTTTAAAACTTGTTCTTCCAAATAGTTTATTGCCATAATTTTTTTAGAGATTTTGTTTTTATTTTCTTTATTTAATTGAAATATAAATGCAGTTGAGCTGTCATTTTTTTTAGCAATTTCAAATATTTTTTCAGGATTTTTTGTCTGGATATCTAAAAGTTCTGTTAAATATTCTAATCTTTTTTGAGGATTATTTGAGGGTATTTTGGCTTGAGCAAATAAAGGACCTAAGTTAGGCCTTTTAATTTTTTTAATATAATATTCTATTTCTTTTTTTGTCCAAGTCATATTTTCTTTTACTTTTTGTGTTTATAATAATTATTGTGATGCATGTAGAAAAAAGAGTTTTTTATAATTGAAAAATTTTAATTAAGAAAGTTTTTAAAACTTGGGAATTTCAATAATAAAGAAGTTCTATAGAATTTCTACAGAGCCCCATAGTACAGTGGTCAAGTATACTAGCCTTTGGAGCTAGGGACCCAGGTTCGAATCCTGGTGGGGCTAT
>CAZRJS010000078.1:0-4688 GCA_964600565.1 Candidatus Woesearchaeota archaeon
TTGTTGTAGAACAAGAATTATATAAAGTTCCATCAGAACATTTTTTAGTTTCAACCTCACTTAAACTTTCCCATTCAAGATAAATATAATTACTATCCTTACTAGTTGAATGCAACTTTATCACATTATTTTCCAGGGTAATAATGCAAACAACATAATTATTATCAGGGGGATCTATTTCTACATAAGGAGAATTTATACATCCAGAATAACAATCATTTTTAGTTACATCTTCAAAATTTACATCACGAATACTACATAATTTTGTATCAATATAACCTACTGAACGAGAAGATCGAGATACTGCATAACCCACCTTCCCAATCGCATAAGACCTTCCAATAATACTATATATACTAATATCTGCATTTTCAAAATAATTTGTTTGAGTATTTCCATCTGAAAAATCAATAAAAAACCCTTTTTTATCATCGACATCAAGTTTAAGTTGATTAGCAAAAGAAGGATTTGCTATCTCTTTTCCAGTAATCTTATTGAAAAAATTTGAAAATGAAAAAGCAGAAATAAGAGATAACGATAAAATTAATATTAAACTTAAAATTAAACTAAAAAATAAAATCTCTTTTTTCATAAATAATTAAAAGAAAGAAGTTTAAAAATACTCTTATAAAAAATAGCTCTGTTAAAAAAAGTTTAACAAATTTAAAATATTTTGTATAACCTCTTGCTCTAAAATATTAAGAATTAATCTTGTATATAAGCTAAAGAAATTTTACTCTTTTTTAATCCAATAAATAATAATTATAATCAGCAAAAACGCCAATGAACCATAAAGAATATACAATCTACTATTTTCTTTATCAAAACTAAAAAAAGATTTTAATGAATCCTTATCCCAAAAAGAGCTTTCTTTATCTAAAGAATCTTCATCCCCTAATTGAACTTCTACTAAAGGGCTATCATCAACTAAAGAACCTTCTTCACCTAAAAGATTTTCAATTTCCAAACAATCTTGAGGACAATTTTGAGAAGTTTCTCCTTGATCACAATTTCCATTTACATTACATACTGAAACCAATTTAATTTCTGCTTCTTCTTCAATAACAGCAAATTGTTCTTTTTTTATTATGGTTTTATAACCTTCTTTAGAAGCTATAACTTCAATTTCATAAGTTCCTATTTGTTCTGCAAGAATTGTTGTAGGTAAAATAATTTGCTCAGTAGTTTTATCTGGATAAATTAATGTGGAAAAAATTATTGGAGACTCAATAGAAGAGGTATAATCTAAATAAATATTTTCATTTTGAACAAAAACTTTTTTGTCTAAATCTATCTCAAAATAAAATTCCTTTAAAGTTCCAGTAACACTAAATTCTACTTCTCCTTCCTGAATAATCCTTTCATCAAATAATAATCTAAATTTAATAAAATAATCTCCAGGATTCATTTCCCCCTCAATTTCAAAATCATAAATAACTACTTCTGAAGTTTCTTCTGGTTTTAAATAACCTTCAAATAAAAGAGGAGCCACAGGATAAGACCTTTCTTCATTTGAAATAATTGTTTCTAAAAAATAATTTACTCCATTACTCTCTAAATTACTTAATTCAGCAATTGCCAATAAATTATCTCCAGATACATAATTTTCTTTTTCAAGAGATAATTTAATTGGAGAATCAATATTAGCTAAAATTAAATTTCCAAATAAAATTATCATTCCAAATACAATAGCTAAATTTATTATTTGTTTTACCACCATTTTGGTTTCCAATTTGGATCTCCTAATAAAGCATAAAAAGGATCTCCTCGAATGCCATAACAAAAATTATAATGATTGATTTTATAATCTTCATTTCTTGCATCTTTATAAGCTTCACCAATAGTCTTTCCTTTAATTATTATTCCATCTAAAACATCATCAAATTCTTGATGCCAATAAGAAACATCAACAGCTCCCTGTTGTGCAATTGCACCTCTTCTAATACCCTGTGCGCAAAATTCATTTCCATCTCCACGATAATAACAAGTAGAACATGCTAAATCAATTACTAATGAGGGACTTAAATAAATTTTATTAGACTTCATATAATAACTGCTCATCATACCAGAGAAACCCCCTGAACTTCCATGATCAGCAAATAAAATCAAAAAAGCGTCATCATAACCTTCATGAATCTCTTTTGACTTCTCTAAAACTTCCTTATGCCCAGAATAAAAATATTCATTTTCAAATTTATTTTTAATTGTATCTGTCCAATAAAATTCTCTTGCATAAGTCTCAAGAACAACCTCATCCTGAGCATAGTCTTTAGTCACTCTACCTAATCTAATAGCAATCCTCAAAACCTCATCCTGATGATCTTCTCTTACTACCAATAAAGCATTTTTATTTCTATTTAATTTATCAAAAAATAAACTTCTTGCAATATTTGAAGAAACATCTGAAAGGGATATTCCCATAATCCTTCCAACAGACATATCTATATATTCATAATTATTTAAACTACCATAAATTCTCCCATCAGCTTCTATCCGATCTACAAAAGCACATAAATCTCCAGGAGCATACATAGGAATTGCATTTGGATTTGAAATAATTGTTAAAGTATTCTCTTTTATTTGGGAAGTAGTATAGAAATCCTTTAATTTTGAAGTTAATAAGCTATCCACTTCAAAAACATCTATACTTTTAATGGAGAATATGATTTCTTGTTTAGCAGAAGCAAGAAAAGGCGAGGCTAAAGATGCTTTAGAATATAATTCACTAATTGCAGTACTTTTATCTGGTCCAAAAATAGTACTTTCATGAATACTCAAATCATTAGGATTCACTAAGATTATTTTATCTGTTTTAGTTTCTTCAACATATTTTTTCTGCAACTGTTCTAAATTATATTTCTCATTACAATTTTTATTCACATCTCCAACACAAATAACATTTCTTTCTGTAAAAACATTATCCTTATCCAAGTCTGTTCCTAAAATAATTAAAGGAGCATTTATTAAAGAAGCATAAGTTGAAGCTAATAAAGCCAACTCATAATTATCTTCAACATAAACAATATCTTTAAAAGATTCCCAATAAGATAAATAATCCGCTACACTAGTTTTGTTAATCTGATTACTTTTCAATCCAACCCCTAATTTTGGTGAAGCAATTAATAAGTTATCTAAACCAATCCTAGTTGTTCCAATTATTGTTACTTTTTTAGCATTATATTGTTGCATAAAATAAATAACTGAATCTGCATCAAATTCAATTTTTGCTTCATCATGATAAATCAAAGTAGGATAAACACAAACATTATCAGGAGTTCCATAACCCTTTTGACAATTTGAATTATCATCTTTTTGCTTTGTCCATGTTGTTAAAGGAACTAATGGTAAAACATCTTTCCAGTTTTTATCTGAAATTAAAAAAACTTCCTTATCAAAATATTTACTCATTAATTTTTTATTTTCCTGATTAACTTTTTCTTTACAACTACCATCACTCTTACATTCTTTTCCAGCATCACACCCACAACTACTACACTGATTAATCAACTTTCCATCTGAACAATATTTTGGTTTTGTTAAAGAGCACTGACTATAGTAAGTTCCATCAGAACATTTAGGTACAATTTCACATTTGCAATCACTTTTACATTTTCCAGAAGAACAAGCAGAATTATCACTCCCATCACACTCTTCTGAACCCTCTTTTATATTATTTCCGCATTCAGATTTAAGATTATAATGAGAATTAATTTCACTTTCAGATAAAGAATAATCATAAACTCCTACTTCATCAATTAAACCTTTAAAATACCATTGAGTATAAGTTCCCCTTCCCCCTATTGCAGTTTTATCTACTCCATTATAAAGAGTCTTCCCAGTATGAGCATAACTATTACCAACAATAATTCCATTATGATATAATTTAACTATATTACTATCGAAAGTTATAGCGACATGTTGCCATTCACCCCACTTAATCACTGGATTATCAGAGAGGATGACCTTTGTTAATTGTCCATTAGAATCCCAAGTTCTCCACATTAGTTTTCCCTTATAATAACCTGTGGAACCAAACATAAAATAAAATGCTTTTGCATCAGACATTATTGCATGATAATTAATATTTTTTTCCTCTGGTTTTATCCATGCTTCAATAGTTAATTTATTTTTCCCATCTAAAATATCATCTTCTAAACTAATCAAATCATCAACACCATCAAATTTTAAAGCAGTGCTTATTTTCCCAGTTTCACCAAAACTCACCCCTCCAAATTCAATACCATGATGATTATTTCCACTAATATCTTGAACATCTTTTCCTCCAGAAACAGTATTTGATTTTTTCTCATCTAAATGCAATAAAAGAATATTATCTCCATGCTGAACTTTTTCCTTACAACTCCCATCACTTTGACATTCTTTTCCAGTTGGACATTCACAACTACTACACTGATTAATCAAATTTCCATTAGAGCAATACAAAGGTTTTGTGGTTGAACACTGATTATATAAAGTTCCGTCTGAACATTTTTTAACAGGAATTTTACAACTACTATCATTCTGACATTCTTTTCCAACATCACAACCACAAACCTGACACCAATTAAATAAATGCCCTCCCTGATCACAATAAAAAGGTTTTGTGGTTGAACATTGATTATAAAGAGTTCCGTCTGAACATTTTTTAACAGGAATTTTACAGCTCCCATCACTTTGACATTCTTTTC
>CAZRJS010000079.1:0-4621 GCA_964600565.1 Candidatus Woesearchaeota archaeon
TGCGCCATATCAGAATAGATAAAACCGTCTGGGACTGGAGCAGCCATGTAATCAATATCAATTGGGTCGACTTCGTAAAAAATATAAATATCTATGAGCTCATCTGGAGATTTTCCAGCAACTGTATTTATCCATAATTCTCGATAGAGATTTTTTATTTTTTGCTTCCGCTCCTCATCAATGCTTAATTTGTCAATCCCATCACCGTCTAGATTGAGAGCTATAACACCATCTTCACCATGTTCTTTAGTAAACTCTCTGAGCTTCCCAAAGCGCTGGGAAGCTTCGTTATTTTGATCTTTTTTTAACCAAGCTGTGATTGGGGTAGAGTTATTGATGTAGTAATGAGCTCGTCTGACAAAGATTAATCCTAGGAGTAGAGCGCGAAGTTCATCGATGTGAATCCCACTCCCTTCTAAATTAAATTTTTCAATAATATCTTTTTCTGAAAGGTCGGCAATATATTTTTGGGGATCATCTATTAAAACTAAAATGGAGTCCAGCGCGTTATAAAAATTAGCCTTATGAAGAGCATCGCTTAGTCCAAGCTTGTTCAGTCTCTCATCGTAATATTTTTGAGTGATATTAAAAAATTCTCTATCTAATTTGAGTTTGTTGTAAATTTCAAGTTTGAGATGGAGTAAGTCTGCTGAGGTTAGATTCTCTGGAGTACTTTTAGCAATTAAGCCATAAACGGCGTCTCTGAAGTTTTCGCCATCTTTTCCAAAATATAAATATATAAAACTAGTGGTGGTATCGCTGATAAACTTTTTTCGATCAATGGTTCTTTTTTTATCTCGGGGAATATCGGCCTCATCGTCGTCTGGGACAACAACCTCAGCTTTTTGTGTATCTGGTTTTATTGGCTCAGATTTCTTGAGCTCTTCTATAGATGGAACAGTTGCCATCCATTTTAGAAATTCATCTTTGTATTTAGCGAAGAATTGCTCTATTAAAAATGTGTTTAGTTTTTTAGATTGCTCATCATTGATGCTGTAGTAGTCACCACCTTCGCTTTCTGAAGTAAGATTAGCGATGATCCAGTCAATAATTATGTTTTCAACTTCTTGTCTAATTTCTGGATTGTTAAGTAAGTTTTGAACTTGACCTGGCAATTCTTTTATTAGCCAGTCTTTTTGATCTGGATCAGTTTTTTCATTTAAGAATAGTGAAACGAATGCTTCTGCAGATTTAAGCCTGAGTGCTTTAAGAGCATTTTTAATAATTTCTTTTTGAGCGATAAGATTCAAGTGTTCGTCGATGTCTTGAGCATCTTCACCTCCACCATCATCACCATCATCATCTTCAGTGGTGGCAGCCTTTTCTTCTTCAGGTTCTTTTTCTAGTTCTTCTAGAAGAAGGTCAATATTATTAATGAACTTTCTGGCCTTGTCGTTGTCATTGAGAACAATATTGACTTCATTAATTTCGTTTATAGAAAAATAAAGTTTCTTTTGGGGGTTAAATTCATCTCTAGTTTTTTTTGAAGCTCTATCCCACGGTGATTTAATTTCTAATTCTTTTTTATCGTATTGGGCAATAATTTGCTCATAAAAAGTGTTGATAATTTTTCGAGCATCATGAACACTAAATTTTTTATTGGAAGCTTCAACTATTTTTGTTTTACGATCGTGATCAGCTAAGTTTTTAGTTAATTCTTCTCCCAATTCTTCCCAAATTTTTCGATATTGGCTAGCTTCATCCGAGGTTCTAAATCTATTCTCAATTTTATCAATAATTGGCTGGGAGTTATCTAGATCTAACTCATCTTTATCAGCAACCTCTGCGAGTAAGTCTTTTATTATGGTGAGGGTTGCCTGAACAGCTTTTCTTAGCTCACCAGTAGTTATTTTTTCTATAGTTTCTTTATCACCTCCCGCACTTCTAAGTTGATCACGAATGCTATCTAGCTCATAAACCCAATTAAAGTTTCGCTTTAGAGTTGAGCCATATCTATTGTCTACAAAAATTTGAACTGATTTGATTATGGAAGCAATGTCGTCTGGATAAAGTCGCCCCAAAACATATTCACTTCTACTGTCTGAGTGTTTGTAGTCAACTTCTAAATCAAGAGAGACCCCCTTGATTTGAATTTCTTGACCTTCTCCGTCAAGTAGTTGAAGACTGTAAACATTAGGTAGATAAATTTTCCCAGCTGATCCAAAAGCATTAGTTATTGATTGAGTTAGGCCAACCAAATGACCTAGGGTAAGGTTGGGTTCATTTCTTCTGTTTTCTCGATCAATACTAATGACTAGTTTTTTTGCTCGAGATACTCGTAGATTGGTAGCAACATCCGCCATAATTAATTTTATTATAACGGTTTATTTATAGTTTAAGCCATGACTAGCTGAGTTTTGTCAAAGTGATCGATGTCGGTAAAACTACTTATCATGTTACTAACCACAGTCCTCATCGCTTGGATATAATCTCTGACTTTCCTTTTTTCAATTGTGATGACAGTAAGCCGTGCTTTTTTTTGATCAATAGCGCCGTCTTTTTGAGCAATAAGTTCGTTTTCTCCCACTAGGTTTCCACTAGTTTTTTGGAGAGTAGTTATTCCTAGTCGATGCTGTTTCTCTTCCATTTCAAGAGCCTCTAACTCGCTTTCTTGTTCTGTTTTTAGTTGGGAAATTAAGAGTGCTTTAATTTGTCCAATGGCTTGATTTAATTGCAGCTGAGCTTGTTCTGTGGCTGCTTTAGCATCGGTAAGATATTCACTGAGTGTGAGCCAAACTTCTTCAGCTCCAGGTAAGTAGGGTAGACCAAACCTAAGCAAGAGTGTTCTTGCTATTGTTTGTTCTTCCATGGCATTTTTAATAATTAAAAATTTTTGCTCTACTGAGGCTAGAAGTGGTTGGAAAGAACTAGTTTCAGCAGCCATTGGCAGGCTTTCGCTTCCCAAGGCACTGGCTTCATTTTGTATTGAAGCGAGTAAAAAGTTTAGCTCCATTGGTAAAGTAGCAACTTCTTTTGAATAAATACTGGCATGCATTTCTCTAGCTTTGTGTGGAACTTCCATGTGGTCGACCTTTCTTAATAATTTAATATTTTGAGGAAAAAAAGTTGTTAAAACTAAAAACTCCTCATGTTGAGGAGCATCTTGGTGTAAGTTGGCTGAGTAGCCTTTATTCTTAGACCGAGGATTTAAATTAATCCGATGCTCGTCGATCCCTAGTTTTACTTAGGGCGCATCCTCAGCTCGGACTGATCTGTTTATGACAGAAACACCGTTGCGGCACAGCGATGGATTCTCACCATCTTCAAAGGCATGCATTTTTTAATCTGAACTAAGTTGTAGCATGAAGAAAACAGGGGTGTCAAACAAAGATTATTCTAGTTTGCCAAAGTAAGCGTTGTCGGTTGCAGTTTGATCTCCGGTGCCCATTCTTTGGAGCAGTTCTTTGGCGTCTAGTGAGACCATGCTTTTTTCGTCGCCAAAAACTGTGGCTAAAACGGGACTGACTTCTTCCCAAAATGTGTTGTGATCAGCTTTAGTATTAAGGAGTTCTGCGAGACTGGTGATTCCATCTTGATTTTCACCCACGAAAATTTCTAGAAGAGCTTTTTTTGCAAACCTAGAGTCACCTTTGCCTTTATTGAGCATCTCCCAACCTTTATCGCCGATGTCCCAGCCAGCTTTTTTGAGATCAGATTTTTTTTCTAGTAAGCCGCTAACGACCTTAGTTGAATCCTCCCTCATTAACTTGAAGAATTCATCACTACCAACCACCTTTTCTGGGCTTTCAGATTCGCGCTGACGTATTGAGCTAGCTGAGTTATTGCCAGCCCCCCTAATTAACGCATCGATAAGTCGTCCCATCCCACCCTTAAAGAATTCCTGGGTAGACTCGCCAGCAAAATCACCTAAATTTTTCAGACCCTCTAAAACTAATCCAGAAATGGCGGCAAATTTTTTTAGACCCTCTTCAGGGTTGTCTTCAGCCCCAACCAAGGATTCTTTAATAAATACCTCGATTTCTTCTGGGTCTTTATTCGGGTCATTGATGATGTCAGTAATTCCCAGCATGCTGCACTTTTCGGCAAATTCTTTCAGCCCGGCCTCGTGTTTTTTTACATCAATTCCTAGCTCTTGTAGGACTTGCATAAATTCTGGTAACGATATTTTTTCAGCTCCAGCTTCATCTTCACCCAGCTTTTCCACAGAGTCAGTTGTTGTTGTCGCATCTCCACCAGTCTCAGGTGCATTTATCATTGTCACTGAGCCGTCATCGGGCTCAACTTTATCAATGGCCACCTCATCCTGATCGTCTGTGACGACGACTTCCGTTTCCGCGGTCGGAGACTCATTTTCTTCTACTGGGATTTCCATTTCTGATTCTGACATAGGCACACTATTTCACAGTTGGCGGGGTGGGTCAAGAATTGAGAACAATTAAAGTTATTTTATTTGGTAGAATAAAGTGAAGGGGAGAGGAAGTATGAGTGAAATACCAAAAAATGAATCGTCGCCAAAAAAAGTAATTTTAGACGAACTAAATTCTATAATAGGTGATTTTAATCTAGAACACTTAGCTCAAGACATTGAAGACCTCGGCGCAGACAACACAGACGCAGAAGTGACAACTAAGCTTAGAGATAAGATTGCTGCTGCAATTAA
>CAZRJS010000080.1:0-4560 GCA_964600565.1 Candidatus Woesearchaeota archaeon
ACGCTTGGCCTTGGACCAAGAGATTCTAGGTTCGAACCCTAGCCCGGCAGCAATTTAGTTCTCGGTACCGAGAAACCGAGACACTTATAATTTAAATAAAAGTATATAAAATATATGACCTACCGGTTTCCACCAGAAGATATTAAAATCTTCATAGAATCTTTAGTAGAATATGGCCAACTTTTAAATAATTATAATAAAAAGGGGAACACAGAAATTAAAAAAGAAATTGAGAAGATTAACTTTCTAACAAATTATTTAAATGAAAATAAAGAAAGTTATTTTTTAGAGTTTCATAACGAATCTCTCGAAATTATAAAGGCAACTCTTATTGCGTTATCAGAAAAACTATTAGAGGAAAAGAATAAACAGGTGTTAAATGGAGAGCCCAATGAGGCAATAGAGGGTTTAAATAGAAAAATTTTAAATATACAAAAAATTGTTAATGAATATAAATGTTTTAAAAACATAAGGCAAAATAAATATGTCACTAAAGAAAAATATAAAGAATATCTTGATGAGTGGAATTCAAGGGAGAAAGAATCAATTCTTTTATTATTAGATGCAAAGCTTAAACTCTTACCGCTTATCAGTACAATCGCTGTTGCCGTTTTAGCCTTTCTATCAATAAACAAAGAATTAATTGCCGACTTGTTCCTTTTTAAAATTTCAATGATTATTTTTATTTGTCTCATTCCTCTTTCATTGTGGCTTACTTTTTTAACAATTAATTATAATCTTAATAATTTAATAGAAAATGATCCTATTCCTTTCAGTTCTTTCAATACAGAGAATATTAAAAGTAGCCTAAAACAAATAAAAGATAAAAGTTCTGCGACCAAAGTATTTAAATCAATGTTTAAAAATTTAAAAAGTCGTCATTTTCAAGAATTTAAAACGGATTTTTGGCGACTAGCATATGGCATCGCTCCATTCTTTTTAATAATTATTTTAACAATAGCCTTCTTTCTTTTTGCACTCTCCTTATCTTTTAATTTTAAAATAAATTTATGAATAACGACATTTCAAAACCGCTTTTTATTAGTTTTTCAGCTGAAGTGAATCAAAATACGGCTGAAAACTTGATGGGAGTTTTTGCCCAAAAGTTAAATCAAGGGATAAAGGATTTTTATCTGCTTCTATCTAGTCCAGGCGGAAGTGTTGTGAGCGGAATAACCATTTATAATTTTTTGAAATCATTGCCGATAAATTTAACCATTCATAATATTGGGATTGTAGATTCAATCGCTAATGTAATTTTTCTTGCCGGGGAAACAAGATATGCGGTAAAAAATTCATCTTTTCTTTTTCATGGGGTAGGATTTGATATAAACCAAGCACGATTTGAAGAAAAGAACATAAAAGAAAAATTGAAGATGATGCAAAGGGACCAAAGGTTGATTACTAATATTATTGTCGAACAGAGTCAATATACTCAACAAGAGATTGAAAAAATGTTCCTTGAAGCAGATACCTGCACTCCGGAACAAGCAAAAGAAAAAGGTTTAATAGATGATATTAGAGAAATTAATATACCTGAAGGTGCTGAAGTAGTTCAGCTTATTTTTCAGAGAAAATAGCAACGCGCTAGCTGACACTGGTGCGAAATTTGTCAAATCGTTTTCTGTTTTAATTTAGGCGGTTTATTATTAAAATAAAAAAAGCGGATATTAAAAAAGAAATAAAAAACATATTGGGAGGAACGAAAATTGCTTTTTTCCTTCCATACAAATTCATAACCAGAGGAAGTAAAAGCACTTTAATCTTGACGATTTTTATTATGGCGTTGATTTTTGTCAACATTGTTTTTATTTCTTCCATTCTTCTTGGGGTAATAGACGCAATAAATAAGCAGTCGGTGGAAAGTCTTTTTGGAAATATAATAATAGAGCCGAAAGAAGGAGAAACTTATATAAAAAACGTTGATTTTTTGGAGGATATAATAAACGGCACGCCCGGGGTGCTGGGTAGCTCGCCGCATTATACAAGCGTCTCTATCCTAAAGAAAAAAACGGGAAAAGATATGAAAACCGGCGGTTGGCAAGTGAAATCTGTGAATATTGCAAAGGAAAATAATATAACCAATATCCACAAATTAATGGTGGCTGGAAAATATTTGGAAGAATCTAACAACAGGGAGATTGTTCTTGGGAAAGAAATTTCCGGAGGATATGACGCTAATCTTGAATATCTTTCTTTAGAAGTAAGTGTAGGAGATACCATAGAAGCAGTTTTTAATAATGGGGTTGAAAGAGAATATAAGGTAGGGGGAATTTTTAGCACCAAAAATACACAGGCAGATAGTCTGGCTTTTATCACTGAAAAAGAGATGGAATCAGTTTTGGGATCCCGTAATCGAGCATCCGAGATTATCGTTAAAATTAAAGAAGAGGGGAAAGAAGGAGATATGATTGAGGCGCTACGGAAAAATGGAATTGTCAATGAAAAAATTAAACCGTGGAAAGATTACTCCGGCACGACCGCCGGGGCAGTTGAAAGTTTTGATATGATTAAATACATCCTGCAAGGCATAGCGATTCTGGTGGCGGTCAGCACTATATTTATCATCAGTTTTGTCAACGTGAACAATCGCAAAAGACAAATAGGAATTTTGAAAGCCATTGGTATGGATAAAAGAATCATCATTACTTCTTATATTTTCCAGGCTTTATTTTATACCATCGTCGGGATACTAGTAGGAGTGGCAATAATTTATTTAGTGCTCGTCCCTTATTTTATTAAAAATCCGCTAGATTTTTCTTTGGGTCTTGTCACCTTGAGCGTTGAATTTATAGACGTCGCTATTGGTGCGTTATTTTTGCTTGCCGCTGCAATTGTCGGCGGTTATTTTCCGTCTTCTAAGGTGGCCGAGAAAAATATTGTTGAATCGATTTGGGGAAACTGATAAAAGTTATGATAATAGAAGTTAAAAATTTAGAAAAAATTTATTCTGGAAAAGTGTCGGTCCACGCTCTCAGGGGGGTGAGTTTTGAGGTAGAAGAAGGGGAATTTATGGCGGTGATGGGAAGGAGCGGTTCGGGAAAATCAACCTTACTTCATCAATTAGGATTATTGGATACTCCGACTAAGGGAGAAATTACCATAGACGGAATCAATATTTTGAAGATGTCCGAAAGAGAAAAAACTTATTTTAGGCTAAACGAGCTTGGTTACGTTTTTCAAGAATACGCGCTTTTACCGGAACTTAATGTTTTAGAATCTGTCTATTTGCCGTTTATGCTCCAGGGTGTAGACAAAAAAGAATACATCAAAAAAGCAACCGAAGTTATAGAAAAGGTGGGGTTAGAACACAGATTGCATCATTTACCCCGGGAGCTTTCCGGAGGAGAGCAACAGAGGGTTGCTATGGCCAGGGCTATCGTTAATAATCCTAAAATATTATTTGCTGATGAGCCGTGTGCTAATCTGGATACCCAGTCTTCAAAAACGATTTTAACTATGCTAAAAGAAATTAACGAAAAGCTGAACCAGACGATTGTTATGGTTACCCACGAGCCAGATGACAGAAAATATGCGGATAGAGCCATTTGGCTGAAAGACGGAGAGATTGAGAAGATCGAGTAGTTTTAATCAGCGTTCTGATTTTCGCGAAAAAAGCTCGGATTTTATTTAGGAAGACAGTTAACGCATACTAAGTCAGGTGACTAAGACGAATGTCAAAGAATTATCTATTCAAAAAAAATCGTTTTCTGTTCTAATTTAGGCGGTTTTTTGTTAGAATAGGATAAATGTCTGAATATTCGGTTATCCGAAAGCCGAATACAAACCGAATACGAGGTAAATTTGGTTTTGAGTAAAATTTATGGGAAAAGAAATCTCAAAAGAAGCATTTGAGAATTATATAAAAGGAACAGAATATAAGGCAGTAGTAGCTGATGGAAAATTCTTTTTGTGCCATCTTACAAACGCTGTTTGTTCTGGCATTAGAGCTACAAAAGAGATTGATAAGGTTTATATGACATCGCGGTGTTTAAAACATTTATTTGATAGCAAACCAGCAGAAGAATTCTTTTTCATAATCGATAATCTTCATAAAGTAGTTAAATATCCTGATAGAATTTACGACAATAGAGGAGGCAAGAGAGGTGAATATTGTTTAGTTAAGCGAATAGGAAGCTCAGAATATTTATGTTCAATTGAAATAACTAAGAGATTGCCAATAGATAAGGAAATTCAAATTGCTACAGCTTTTCGATTACGCGACAAAAAGTATATAAAAAACTACACTCTTTTGTGGAGCTGGAGGAACGACGCACCCCCATCGTAGCACTTTGGATACCCCATAAGGGGACTACTTGTGCCCCGCAGTAGAGCCGATTTTCTGCATTTCAACCCCACAAAAGAATGTAGTTTATGTAAATAATACTAACAAATTGACACCCTCTGTCAATAGGGGAAATGGTAGCGGGGAAAGAGATGACCGCAAAGATGAAATAGAAATATCGGAGGTCTATAAAAAGTTAAAATTTAATCCAACATCAAGCGTCAGAAGAAGATAAAAATCGTCTTCTGTTTTAATTTAGGCGGTTTTTTGTTAAA
>CAZRJS010000081.1:0-4556 GCA_964600565.1 Candidatus Woesearchaeota archaeon
CATCAATAGGAGTTTGGTAAGAATAAGTTCCACAATAACCATTTCCAGTTTTACAGCTCCCATCACTTTGACATTCTTTTCCAGCATCACAACCACAACTACTACACTGATTAATCAAATTTCCATTAGAGCAATACAAAGGTTTTGAAGATGAACAACTACTATAAAAAGTTCCATCTGAACATTTTTTAACAGGAATTTTACAACTCCCATCACTCTGACATTGCTGTCCAGAATCACATCCACAAGAACTACACTTATTAATTAAATTTCCATTACTACAATACTTTGGTTTTGTTGTAGAACATTTATTGTAAAGAGTTCCGTCTGAACATTTCTTTTCTTGTTCAATCACAGAAAATTTATATGAGTCTTCAATTTTTTCATCACTACTGGTAACAATAACATTTCCATTTACATCAAGCAAAGCGACATAAACTCTAAATCTCCCCTGTCTTTGAGCAATATAATTTCCAGCACTATCCCAAATTTCTCCTAAAGATAAATATCCTCCAACACTTATTTTCCTTAATTTACTTTTAGAAAAATCATCCACTATTATTTTTTCATCAACCCAAACAATCCCTTCTAATTTTTGAATTTTCATAATCAAATAACCATTTAAATCAATACTACCTGTATTTTTTAAAATAGATTTTGGTAATTGCTTTTCTTCTTCTTTACAACTCCCATCACTCTGGCATTGCTGTCCAGAATCACAATTACACATAAAACACACCTCAACTAATTTGCCATCACTATTACAATATAAGGGTTTTTTAGAAGAGCAACTAGAATAAGATGTTCCATCAGAACATTTTTTTACAGAAATTTTACAACTACCATCACTCTGACATTGCTGTCCACTAGGACATCCACAACTACTACACTGATTAATCAAATTTCCATTAGAGCAATACAAAGGTTTTGTTGTAGAACATTTATTGTAAAGAGTTCCGTCTGAACATTTTTTTGATAAATCATACATATAAATATCCGAATTTCCATTTCTCCAGTCTATCCAAACCACTTTATCCTTATAAATTACAGGATTATTTTGTGAATGAATTCCAGTAACTAAAGGGATTTCAATCTTTTTAGATAAATCATACATATAAATATCAGAATTTCCATTTCTCTTATCTTCCCAGACAATTTTATCCCCATAAATTGCAGGAGAAGATTGGGTTTCTTTATTAGTTGTTATCTGAGTTTCAGTATTTGTAGATAAATCATACATATAGATATCATAATTTCCATTTCTCTTATCTTCCCAGACAATTTTATCCCCATAAATTGCAGGATCATATTGAGAATTTGATTCAGTTACTAAAGGGATTTCAATCTTTTTAGATAAATCATACATATAAATATCATAATTTCCATTTCTCTTATCTTCCCAGACAATTTTATCCCCATAAATTGCAGGATTAAACTGGTTTTCTTTATTAGTTGTTATTTTAGTTTCAGTATTTGTGGAGAAATCATACATATAAATATCAGAATTTCCATTTCTATCATCTCTCCAGACAATTTTATCCCCATAAATTGCAGGAGAAAACTGGCTTTTTTTATTAGTTGTTATTTTAGTTTCAGTATTTTTTGATATGTCATACATATGAATATCAAGGTTATCATAAATATAACTAGAATCTCCATCCTTATCTGCCCAGACAATTTTATCCCCATAAATTGCAGGAGAAAATACATGATCATCTGAACTGCCAGTTATCTTAGTCAGGGTATTTTTTGACAAATCATACATATAAATATCATTAGAATGATAAATCTTTAGATTAGTATCTCTCATATCAACCCATACAATTTTATCCCCATAAATTACAGGATCCTGTTGAAGATTTGAATTAAAAGTTATTTGGAAAAAATTATCATCTTTTTTACAACTACCATCTGCATAACATTCTTCTCCAGAAGAACATCCACAAAGAAGGCATTGATTTTTAATTAAATTTCCTTTCTTGCAATACAAAGGAATTGTATAAGAACAAAAACCATAAGGAGTCCCATCTGAGCATTTTTGAACTGACTGAAGATTAACAGCTTTTAAAACATCTATTGCTCCTGCTCCCTGAATATTCTGAGGATAACCTAAATCTTTTGCAGTATTTTTAATAGCTGCTTTTATTTCTAGAGTGTTCCAATTTGGATGAGCTTGTTTAATCAAAGCTGCAGCACCAGCAACAAAAGGTGTTGCCATCGATGTTCCTGCCACTTGAACATGTTTATTATCATAACAAGGCTTGTAGAATTTAGATTCCCCTTCTGAAAAAACATTATCATATCTTGCAGAACATATAAAAGCTCCTGGAGCAACTATATCTGGTTTTATAATTTCTCCTCCAGCCCATCTAACAGGACCTCTTGAACTAAAAGCTGTTACTTGATTTGCCTTTGGATTTTCATCTCCCCAAAAAGTCCCAGAATAATCTTTTTTATATATTGCTCCAACTGTTATTGCTCTTAATGCTGCTCCAGGACTCTTCACAGTATAATTTTTAGGCCCAGAATTTCCTGCAGCCACAACAGATATTATTCCATTCTCAACTACACGATTAATTGCCTTTGACTCTGGACTTTCAGGACTATTTCCTCCTCCAAGACTCAAACTAATCACATCAACATGATCAGAAAAATCTCCATCATGATTTGGATCTACTGCACTTTCAATAGCTAAAATTATTTTAGCAGGAGTTCCCAACCCATTTAAATCTAATACTTTATATGCATAAATTTTTGCATCAGGTGCTACTCCACTTAAACCCTCTCCTGTTTCAACAATTCCATCTTTATCCCAATCTCCATTTCCTGCAGCTATTCCTGCACAATGAGTTCCATGATAATGATCATCCATTGGATCACTATCATCATTTGCAAAATCATAACCTCCAACAACTTTACAACCACTCCCAAAACATCCTCCTAAATCAGGATGAGTATAATCTACTCCAGTATCTATTATAGCAATAGTCATACCTTCCCCTGTTATTCGTTTTCCCTGACTATCCTTTAACTTCCAAACATCATCCACATTTATTAAGGGAACAGAATCCATTAAAGTTATATTAACTTCTATATTTGGATGAACTTCCCTTACCTCATCAAACTTTTCTTTAAGAATAAAAGCTTCACTTTCAGAAATATCTAGAACAATTCCATTAAATGTTTTAGTAAATTCAACTGCTTCTTTAATATTATTTTCATTTATAGCATTTCCAGTAATCCCCATAAACTGTCCAGCTTGAATTAAATTATTTTTGAAATTTTCATGCTCGATAAATATCTTTTTTTCCTGATTTTCAAGTTCAGAATCAAAATTATTTTTTAAAGAATTAAGTTTTCTATTATTTGTGAAAATCTGAAATTTCTTAAAACTTCTTGAACTTACTGAAGCAGGATTTATAAAATTCAAACCCTCTTTATCAATCTCTTCATATTCTGCTTTAACTTGCTCTAATTTCTCTTCTATAAAAATTATTTCATCTTCAACTTCTAATTTTTTCTCAAGAACAGATTTCTCTTTGAATTCTATTATATACCCATAAACATTTTCTTTAGGCAAATTAAACATTGAAAACTCATCAATTAATTCCATATTTCTTTCATCTTCTAAATTTTGAGAATATGAATCAAAAGATTGGCTCTCTTCAGAAAATTCATCTAACTTAACATTTTCTCCAATATTATATTCATCTTTTATTGTTTCAACATTAATCTTTGCTTCTATACTGCTTTCTTTTTCCTTACAACTACCATCACTCTGACATTCTTTTCCAGCATCACAACCACAACTACTACACTGGTTAATCAAATTTCCATTAGAACAATATTTTGGTTTTGTAGATGAACATTGATTATAAATAGTTCCATCTGAACATTTTTTAACAGGAATTTTACAACTCCCATCACTCTGGCATTGCTGTCCTGATAAACATCCACAACTACTACACTTATTAATTAAATTTCCATTAGAACAATATTTTGGTTTTGTTGTAGAACAGGAATTATATAAAGTTCCATCAGAACATTTTTTAATTTCAGAAGTATAATCTGCAACATTCACTTTAATTTCTGATAAAGCCCCATGATTATCCTCATTAAAAACCATATAATCCTCAATTTTCATATATCGTGCAATAATCTCATTAAAATTAAACTCTACAAATTTGCTTCCTTCACTAATTTCTAAACCTTTTTTTACACTTATCCAATTAGATGCATCATTAGAAACATATATATTAAACCTAATACGAGCATAATTTTTAGGAAGACTTAATTTAACCTTGTTTATGCATTTTTCCTTTCCTAAATCAAAATAAATCCAGGGTTTTGTTTGATGTATTCTACTAAGCCAATAACTATCTATTTTACCATCAATTGCTTTTTCAGCAGAATGACTACTAGAATATTTATTAATTGCTTTAGCATTAATAGGAGTTTGGTAAGAATAAGTTCCACATTTAACATTTTCACTTTTACAACTCCCATCACTCTGGCATTGCTGTCCTGAAACACATCCACAAGAACTACATTTATTT
>CAZRJS010000082.1:0-2582 GCA_964600565.1 Candidatus Woesearchaeota archaeon
AAATGTTCGTTGTGGCGAATTAAGTTGGAAACACCTGTATTTACTATTGACAAAATGACTAGTTTTTGGTAAATGTGGGGTATGGCAAAAGAAATCCCAACATCTGAGCAAGAACACGGACTAGTGTCACGGGTGATGCAGACATTTCGAGAGAATGTCACGCATCGTTCTACGAGTGGTGTTGATGTTATGTTGGAAGCCGCTGAGTTGGCCTGGGCAAAGATACCTTCACCAGGAGATCTTGCCCTTTTTAAGTCAATGGGTGTGATACCCTCAACATACGATTCCCTTACCCGAGTCAAAATTGTGCAGGTAATGGCGGTATTGACAAAGGTGTTTGGTCAGATTGGAGATAAATCATGGAGCACAGATAACAGCCCAAACCCAATTCTCCCGAATGATGTTGAAGCCGGCATTATTCTCAAGTATGCAAAAGAGGGTCTTGAATTGGCACAGGCACAGAAGGTTACGGATGAAGAAACCCTTGCCGAATACGCGTTAAATAGCATCAAGGCCAATGAAAAACAGATTCAGATTGACAGAATTGCCGCCGCCAAAGACCGCGCTAAGCGTGTGGAGCTCATTGTCGATGATCAGTTACTTGAAGCGGGGTTTACAGTAAATATTATTAAAAATTTCATAGCGAATCTTTCAAAACTGGGGACAGGTGTGATTATTGGCCCCTGCGATGAACCAATTGTCGCGTTGAAGCTCACAGGTGGTGCTGACACAGTTTCTTATGAGCCCCAGATTGTAAATACTATCAGATTTTCTGTACCGGATACGATGGATGTTTATCCATCACCGGGGGCAATCAATGTGGATGACGCTGATTTATGTATACGGGTTCGATATGCCAAATCTGATTTGGCTCGTGCCGCAGAATCTAAGGCCAAGTCGTCATGGCGTTCGTCTATCATTCGTTCAATTCTTACCCAATACCCCAATGGTGTGGATAACAGCTCTAAGACTCTCACAGACGCGGTTGAAAAGGGTGCTCGTAATGGTGAGTTACCGGGAACAACCAAGAAGTATGAGGGCGTTAGATGCTTCATGCTAACCACTGGTGCTGAGTTACGCGCCTTTGGTATCACCCATGATGGAGTTGGGGACATTGTATCTGGCTCATATTACGATAGTGAAGTCGTAGTTCTCGCTGGCCGTGTGATATTTGCTAGGGTCTGTGACTCTGCAATAGGGCGACCCGTTGTAAAGACAACCTTCTATGGGGATTATATTGGGTTTTTCGGTGTGCCATTGTCTGCTCAGATTGATAATTGCCAGAAATTGCAGAATCTTGTTATGGCGGCACTCAAAAAGCAGTTGCAACTATCTGGATTACCACCGATGGTGGTTGAAGGGTATTCAGATTTTGTAGATGCCGATCGTCCGGGTGCCTTTGCTATAACATCGGGCAAGATTTTCCTTAAAAACGCAAATGCGTTTAGCCAAAACAACACGCAACAGAGTAAATCAATGTACCCTGTTGAGATCCCCAAGGTCATTCGTGAGTTGATTGCGATGTTTGAAGTGATTGCCAAGCTTACAGATGATGCGTCGGGCTTCAATCGTAATATGTTAGGCTCCGGGAACTTTGCCGGCGCAGCTCGGACTGCCACGGGCCTTATGCAAATACAGGAAGCCGCATCTATTATTGCTACCTTTGTGATTGGTAATATAGACGCAACAGCAATCACACCACTTTTGAATAAGGTTGTTGCAAATATTAATCGCAATCATCCCGATAAACGAGCGAAGGGCGATACTCGGATAATTGCGCGTGGCCAGCTCTCCAAAGTTATTAAGTCCGCTGAACAACAGGTTGTCGCCGCTGGCTTCCAAGCCACACAGAGTGGTGCGGTATCGCAATTGCTTGGTCCAGAGCAGCAGTTAGCGGCATTACGTGAATATTTTAAGAGTATTGAGTTCCCCAATTGGTCTGAGATTATCCCAGATAAAGATAGAATTGAATGGTTAAAGACCATGGCAGATGCAACTGCCGCAGCTGATTTAATGGTCAAAGCCCAGCAGGGTGAACAAGGTGGCGGGCAAGCCGGGGCACAAGGCGGGGGACAGGCACAACAGGTCCAACCCCAGCAAGCCGCTAAAGAAGCGGGTTTGGGCAAACCCAGTGGTGTAGAAGGCCGTAGGAGTGTTGCATAATGAACATTAAATACCCATATTTTGAAAAGGCAGCCGCAGGTTTTACCGCAGGTTTTAGCGTGGTAGAACTTGGCGCGGTTGCAGAGTTGGTAGACCATCCCGGATGGAAAGCAGTGCAGAGATATTTGGATGCCTTAATGGTAGAACCAAGCCTGGCTGTATATACCAACACCGACCCCAGCAGACAGTTAGATCTGCATAAGGGGATTGGATCGATTTACGTTGCTGCAAATCTTGCAGAATTTATCGCCTCCGCGAAAGCAGAAGCCGACCGCCTGGTGCAACAGGAAGCGTCCGCATCTCTCGTCGCAGAGCAGGTAGAGGCTGACATGGTTTAATCAACGTGAGAATCAGACAGTGGCCCACTGAGTGGTGCGCCAATGATGTCTGGACGTGACCCGAAAGGCTTATCGCGAAAA
>CAZRJS010000082.1:2682-4450 GCA_964600565.1 Candidatus Woesearchaeota archaeon
AGAGCGTGATACGCGTGAGACCGTTGAAACCGCACACCGGGCATACAAGGGAAAACTTGACAAGAAATTGTTAGATAAGCTTCTTCCTGGGTTTGTGTCAAGGATGTACGATGGTGGCGATCTATCTTCAGCATGGGCAGAGTATGTAGAGTCTCACCCCTCAGTTAAGAGGGCGCAGGATGAAGGGGATGTTGCATCCGTATCTGACACAATTGGTATTTTCATACATCAAAACAAGGAGCTTGTCACACGAGGGTTTTCTCCACGCGAGGTTGGTGGGTCTTGCGGTGGGATACAGAGTGAATATAGCGATGCTGATTATATGCGGGACGTTGGTGTTCTGGATAGGCAGCTGGCTAATTGCGGTATCACGCGGGATGATCACAAAAAAGCAACCGACACTTGTTATGCCAAATATGTTGAGGCGCAAGAGAAGGTGGACAAACTTTCAGCGGGATATAGTCTCCCCTGAGGTAAATTATTATGAACGGTTATCCTTTTATTACACAAGCCGGCGCTGGCGCTTCTGCCGCAGCTGGTATGCCTTCACGCGGTTGGTCGCCACCGGTCTTTGCAGACAAACAGTTGCGTCTCTTTCGCGAAGCGTCTTTCACAGATTCTACTACTGTCAGTCCTCCCGGTGCATTGACTCAGACAGCCAGCGGCTCTCTTGGGTACATTTTCACATGGGAAGCGTATGTTCGTTCTCTGCCGTTGATTCAGGGTCGTGATCTTATGACGCAGTTCCCTGTGTCAAAGGATGTGGACTGGATTCCGCAGCGTGCTCAGTATACGCAGGTTGGTACAACTAAAAAACAGAATCGCGAGTCCCGTTGGGATCTTGAAGGATCGTTTTTGAGTTCTGGTATGCAGGATTTTGCTAAGAATCGCTTCAAAGAGTATATGGATTTCTGTATACAGAATGCCGCGGCTCTTAACAAAGGCGCAACTGTTGAAACAAGCGATGGCCCGGCATTGGGTTATGGTGGTCGGCTCTTTGGTAAAGTGCTGATGGGTATTCCCACATTGCCGGTTGTCATGTTCAAAGATCAGGCGTCAATGACCGCATCTGGTTCGTCAGCACCTAAGATGCTGGCTATCGACTATGTTGCGGCTCTTGAGACAGCAATCTCTGAACAGATTGGTGGAGATGGTGGCGAAACCTCGTTCACAACTGGCGCATCGCTGTTTGATCAGCAGGAGAGCACAAAGTCGTTTATTTATTATCCGGCAATGATGAATCAGTATGCCAAACTCTCAGATAAGGCAATTTCAGCTACTCCTCGTGAAAAGAGTGGCATGAACTCCCTGTTTGGTGATGTGATGTGGCTCAATGATTCTGGGCTCGGCGGCTGGAGTCGGTCGATTAAGACCAATCTTCTGCCAACCAGCTTGACAGATGGCACAGGCGGCACCAAGTGTGCTCCTGCAAATGTGACAGTTGTTCCGATCATATTTGGTCAGAACCGTTCAGTTATGGCAACTGCGCCTTATACTGATAGCACTCGTAAGATTAAAGACCAGAAGAATCTTCTGGAAGTCGCTCGCGATGTTCGTTATTACGATTTCTTTGCGGCCTTCCCGAACTTCCTCGGTACTGGGTATGTCACATTTGATGACTATGAGCCCATCACTGCGTAATTTCGCATAACCTCAAAAGAAAATAAGGAGACTTTATATTATGTCTACTACTTATACAGCACCAGTTGCGCTCGTTGGTTATGCTGACAGCGTTAATGCTACCGGTCGAATCGGCTCGTCAGCATTT